>DAOUTY010000113.1 GCA_030668425.1 Chloroflexota bacterium | reverse complement strand
GGGAGATCAGTCTTGGAACTGACTGTTTCAACGCACTTGGCGAAGGCAGCAGCGTCCCCAGACTCGTTTTGAATAGCGATGCCATCCAGGCCAAACGTCATTCCAACGCGGTCCACACTGTAGCTGCTAACCTCTTCCACGGTCTTGGCCACATCATCCGCCGAAGCAGTATCCTTAACCCTCACCACAAGTGCCGTGGGATGGACAAAGGTTTTCTCGTGGCGGAACATCACCGTCTCATTGCCTACCTCGATCTTCTTCTCTCCAGCGCCAATGGTAACCAGGCGAATCGGTGGCTTGGATGCAGCTGCCAGCGCCTGTTTCCCTTCATCAGTAACATAAGGGCAAGCTGAAAGCTCCACTGCACTTGCCGCCAGCTTCATGGCAAAGGCCAAACAGGTCGGAAAGCCGCACTCTTTGCAGTTTGTCTTGGGTAAGAATTTGTAAATCTGAATACCTGTCAGTGCCATTGTTCAGATCTCCTTTCCTCTATTTGCCCGCCAGCTTATCGATGGTTGCCTTTACCCTCTCTATGGCCTTGGGATGGCACATAACCACTATGTCGCAGCCAGCGTTTATCACAGTGGATGTGGTGATTTCCTCAAACAGCACGCCTCGCTCTTCCGGGTTACCCCAGGCATCGGGCACCCCTTCGCTCGCCTTTGCCTCTTTCTGCCGCCAGACTTCCCCGCCAGCATGGTTGATAATGGGGAAGGATGTCATAGCGTCACCACCGAGGGCGGCGAGCCGCAGTCGCTCATTAATCGAGTAGCCATACTCTATACCATATCCCAGCGCGCCCGTATCCGGGTCCATCAGGATTGAATCCGCAGGCACACCTAAATCGGAGAGCATGATGTTAAGCTGTTTACACAGGTTAATATCGAGAGGGGTCTTAGCGATGGCGATATGGCCATCCGAGAGGCACACTGCACCGATAGTGCGGTAGTTCTTCTCCTCACAGTTGCCCAGGGCAATACGCTGGCCTTTAGCAGCATCTGAAGCCGCCGGCAGGATGTCATTATCCTTTTCCGCTACACCGGGGCCCAGTACAATGAGAGGAAGGTCGACTGCCGAAAGCACCTTATCTACTACAGCCTTGGCCTCAGCAGCGCCAGTATTACCCCCCTCGGGATGGGCACTGAGCAGCTTCAGGCATATAATTTCGGCACCGAATTCCACAGCCTTCTTGGCCCAGGTCCCCGGGTCTTTTACTGCGTCGCCCCAGGCGGCCAAGAGTGATGCCGGCCAAGCAATAGGCTCCTTATCATGGATTTCGATGGCTATCCTGGGTGGATTGGGATTGGAGCCCTCGAAAGCGAGGAAGGGCAGTGTTACCTCGCCACCGACGACAACCTCTTTCCGCCCCCCACCCCCAAGTTTCACCTCTTTTACCTTGCCGGTCCACTTCTCAATCGGAATCTCTACATCCGGCATGGAACAGTACCTCCTTTCCCTGAATCTAGCATAAAACAAGGGCCGGTAAAGGCGACCCTTGTTCTATGAATATGTTTTTACCATTTCCCGGGTATACCCGCCTAGATAATCGGGTCCATCGTCAAAGCAGGATGTCCCTTCTCTTCGAGGAAGGGGAGCAACTCTTCCACCGTGGTAACAGCGCTGCCATCGGCGATCTGGTCCAAGAGATCGGGAACGCCCTCGCGCTCGCAGGCCTCTTTCAACTCTTCCGCCATTTCCTCCTTCAAATTCTGTGACATCCATACTAACCGCTTGATGCCTCCCTCTACAGGGATAAACTTCTTGCTAGGGATATATATCTTGCCGTGCCCCATCATCCCCGGCGTCTGCAGACCGCCGCCAACTGTGGCCATCAGAGTGGTGAAGGTCATTCCCGAAGGGGTCATTCCGTAGTCATCGCGCGAAACGATCATCACGCCGTTGGCCTCAGGAATGATAGCCATAACACACTCACAGCAGCCACAGGTGGTCATGGGGGCATCCATTAGGGAGTAGACGGTGAACCTTTCTATAACCTTGTTGGAATGCTCAAGGACGAACTGGTTGACCCCCTCCCACTCACCCAAAACCTCGTCGATTACCCTACCCTTAAGCACTGGCTGGTTGGGTCCGTTGGGGTTGATTTCGAAAGATGCCCGGCAGTCAAGCCAGCCATATGCACCACACAGGCCAACACGCTCCGGATTGATTACACATACGTGGTTCGGGGCAAACGACTGGCAAAGCGTGCAACTGTAATAGGTGTCCACGGCTTCATCGGTGAGCCCAGCCATACGAGCGTTGCGCTCCTTATACACAGCGCGGGCCTGATCTATAAGCTCAGCTACCTTGCCAGGATCGCTATAAAGGGTTATCTGCACCTTGTCCACGATAGCACCGAAATCGTTGTGCAAGCAGGTATGTAAAATGTCGCCTATGTGCCTCAGCGTGAGGCCCTTGGCGACAGCGTTCTTGTGGACGCGTATCCAGGTGATATCGCGCTGGCCCTGGTGTGAGAATCCCTCAGCACCATTGAGCATATGGTGGATCTGTCGCTCCAGAACCGGCTCGAAATCCTTCTGCATCTTGCGCCCGGCTACATCCACTACAATGGCCATGGGAACCTTGGATCCCTCTTCGAAAGTGTCCATATCGGGGCCGACTATCTCAATCTTGCCGTCCTCGACGTCATCCAGGTCCTTCATTCTCAACCACTCGAAGCACATGCCACCCTTGCCGCCGAACTCGATGGCGAGATCAGCCCGGCGCACCACCTCGCCCTCGAAGGCAGGCCCGTAGGCAACGGGAATAGGAACCTTGGCGACCTTGATCTTGATGCCGCGTACCTCGACGCACCGCTGCACCAGCCTCTCCGCTCTCTCAAGGTCATCCTTGCCCGGGATATCGTCGAAGGGCATGCTGACCACGTGTTCATACCTGGTGATTCCAGTGGGCAGGATATTGGGGATCACGGTGTCGGCAATTACGGGGAAGCCGTAATTGATAGCCCCCGCGGCGGCGGCATACTTTATATCGTCAACCGGACCCAGGGCGAGGACGAAGGCGAAGCAGCGGAACTTATTGTAAAGCAGAATGCGGCGAAAATCGCCGGGCGCGACACCGCCAAAGCTCAAGGCAGCAACAGTAGCAAAGCCCAGAGCGTAGATGGCTGAGGTGGTATCAGAGCCGAAGGGGACGATGTAGGTATCATAGCCCATATCCACGTTTTCCTCCAGCAACTGGTCCACCATAGAGCGTCCGTTGTTATCGGCGCAGAGAAAAGTGAGCTGCCCCTTCGATTGAAGCTCACGCACGATCTTGACCGCCACCTCGTTGCTCTTGGCAGCGCCCACTATGGCAGCGAATCCAGGCATACGGCCATCCACCAATTGAATGCCCCAGGACCTGGCCTGTACGTCACTGATGGGGCCGTTGAATTCGAAGCCGTCCTTCCGCTTCTCCGGCTGTTCACCCTTGGTGAAGCGGATGCCCTCGATTGTTTCGAAGGCGAACAGGGTGGCCGCCCCGGCGTCCAGGGTTTCACCAAGATAGGGCAACCACAGGTCCTCCCGGGGCAGCGGCTGCAGCAGGCTCCTGGCATGCTCCATAACGGGTACCAGGTCGCCCAGCTTCTCCACCTTATTTCCCATAAGGCCATAGATTACGGGGAGGTAGAATGTTGTACCTGCACCCGCCTTGTCCTTGAAAGCAATGGGCGTATCGGGCCCCAGTTTCTGCAGGGCGTCCTGGAGCAGTTCATCCGCTTCCGCGACAATACCTTGAGCACCTCTAATAGCTGATGTAGCAATGAATTTAGACATCTTTCTCTGCCTCCCTTAGTATCTTCGAAAGTCCCCAGACATCTGGGCATCCAGGGGATTGGTCGCGCTCATCCGGCTGGCCTGGAGGAATCCCGGGCTGGTTCCATGCGATCTATCCTCGCTGGAACAGGCAACGACCCCCCTCAGCAGTTCTTGAGCCTGGGCAACTCCACCTTCATCACCCTGGACGACGACTAAAATGCCACCGATCTCCACCGGGTATTGATAGTAGTTAACGGTGTCCTCGGGAACGCCCATTTCCGTCAGCTTGCCCATGTCGGAAATAGGTTTGACATCGGTAGCCAGGGTCTTCGCCCTTTCCGCACTGGTGATGACTACTATTGCATCTTCCTTGTAGCCCTTGCCCTTGAGCACACTTACTGCTTCTATCGCCTCCTTGGGCTCTCGGAAAAGCTTTGTCGCTACTTTAGCCATAGCACTCTCCTTAATTTAGCTTCTGTGTGGCAGTTAATTGACGCGCACAGCAAACAAAAAAAAGACCTATAGCCTTTTGCTCTTCGTGCATAAGGCGACAAGGTCGTTCAACCGAAATAAGCTAGGATTACTCACATCATACCCAAGAGGCACAGCACTTAATTCTAGCACAGGCCTGAAGGCCAGTCAATATCAGCACCAACCAAAAAAAAGTGGCATCAAACAAGGAGTAATGGTGACGCAGAGCTACGATATGCCCCGCCCAAAACGAGAGGATTCCGTTACTTTGCCTCCTGCTCCTCCTGTGCGGCTTTGAGCCTGGCCTCTTCCTCCTCAACCAACACCCGCCGCAGGACCTTGCCGATGAGAGACTTGGGCAGGTCATCCCTGAACTCAACCAGCTTAGGTATCTTGAAACGGGCCAGGCGCGGCTGGCAGAACTCGGTGATCTCATCAGTAGTGGCGGTCTCCCCCTCCTTGAGCACGATGCAGACCTTCACCGTCTGCCCCCGGTAGGGATCGGGGACACCGTAGCAGACCGCCTCCTTGACCTTGGGGTGTTCGTAGAGAACCTCTTCTACCTCGCGGGGATAGATGTTAAAGCCACCGGCGATAATCAGCTCTTTCTTGCGATCTACGATGCTGAGGAAACCGTCCTCGTCCATAATGGCCATATCCCCGGTATAGAGCCACCCGTCACGCAACGCCATCGCCGTCTCCTCGGGCCGGTTCCAGTAGCCCTTCATCACCTGCGGCCCCCTGATGACCAGTTCTCCCGCCTCTCCCATTGGCATCTCTTTCTCGCCGGTCTCCGCGTCCACTAGCTTCACGTCGACATCCGGGTAAGGCACCCCGATGCTTCCCGCCTTGCGCATCCCTATCATGGGGTTGGCGGTGACAACAACAGGGGCCTCACTCAGCCCATAGCCCTCCGCCAGTATGCCTCCCGTGATCTTCTCGAACTGCTGCTGCACCTCCAACGGGAGCGGCGCGGCACCGCTGACGCAGGCTTCGATGGAACGTAAATCATATTTACCCAATTTAGGGTGACTGTTTAGCGCAACATACATAGTGGGCACTCCGGGGAAGAAGGCGGGCTTGTACCGGCTGATAGCCTTGAGCACCTGTTCGGTCTCCCAGCGCGGCAGCAGCACCATCGCCGAGCCAGTGAGCACGGCAAAGTGCATTACCGTGACCATGCCATATACATGAAATAGGGGCATCACCCCCATCAATGCTTCCGTTCCCTGGTTCGCGTTTACGGGGATTGCCCAGGACCTCATCTGGCAGACGTTGGCAACCACGTTAAAGTGTGTGGCTACCGCAGCCTTGCTCAAGCCGGTGGTCCCGCCCGTGTACTGGAACATTGCGACGTCCTCGGGAGCTACAGTTACCGATGGTGGCGTGGAGTCGAAGCGACCGAGTAGATCGGGAAAGGAATAGGTGTTCGCTGCTCCTGTTATGTCAACGCGGTGTCCCTCTTTACGCTCCCGAAACAGGGTGAAAAGCATACGGCTGGGCTGGGGGAGGTACTCCTTAATATTGGTTACCACTATATTCTTCAGGTTGGTCTGCTCTTTCAGTCCCGCGACAACCTGGTAGAAAACGCTGAGTACGATAATGGTCTCAGCGCCGCAGTCGTTGAGCTGGGCCTCCATCTCTCGGGGCGAGTACAGGGGATTGGTGGCTACCACTATGCCTCCCGCCTTGAGAACAGCGTAATAGCTGATGACGAACTGGGGACAGTTGGGCAGCAGCAGAGCCACCCTGTCGCCTTTCTTCACCCCCAGGCTTACGAGCGCATTGGCCAGCCGGTTGACCTG
>DAOUTY010000065.1 GCA_030668425.1 Chloroflexota bacterium | reverse complement strand
TTGCTGCCCTTATCGTTTTTTTGCCCCGTGCGTTGATCGTAACTCCCTTCACCGACCCAATACTCAGGATGGTGCTATTTACTGTCGTTGCGGGCTTAGTTGGTTGCTCTGCAGGGGTGATACGTAATCAGTTCGAACGCCGGACTCACCTTGAAGCTCTCATTACAACCGAAAGAGATAGGCTTCTGAGCATATTTGACAGAATGGAAGACGGGGTCATGATCGTTGGCCCTGACTATAGAATACGCTTCATGAATCCAGGTACGGTAAGGGAATTCGGGGAGGGCATTGGCTCCTATTGCTATGAATGTCTTCACAGCTTTGATAGCCCGTGTGAGCAAATCTGCAGGCTGCCAGATGTTATTGCCGGGGCGACTGGGAGATGGGAATATAACTTCCCGGATGGCAGAACCTATGACGTGATTGCCTCACCCTTTGTTGATTCCGATGGAGAGATTTGCCAGCTTGCCATACTCAGAAACGTCACCGAGCGCAAGCAGGTGGAGTTGGAACTCATCAAACTTGACAAGCTGAAATCGGAGCTTCTATCAAATGTCTCCCATGAGGTTCGTTCGCCGCTGACATCCATAAAGGGGATCGTAGGCAGTCTGTTGCAGAAGGACATAGAATTGGATGATGAAACTCAAGAGATGCTTCTGGTTGGCGTGAGCGAGGAAACGGATAGACTGGCAAGCCTGGTTACCAAGATACTTGATATGAGCAAGCTCGAGGCGGGTGTCTGGAAACCTGAAAAGGAGCTTTGCCATATCTCAGACATTGTCAACGAGGCGGTGGAGCGTGAAAAATGGGTTTTCAAGAACCATATCTTCAAGGCTGACTTAGGGCCGGACCTGCCGGAAATGTACGCTGACTACGGTCAGATAAGACAGGTGCTGACTAACCTGCTGGAGAACGCGGCAGCCTATTCTGAGGAGGGAACCCGGATAACAGTGAAGGCCAGGACCAGTGACGGTATGATAGAGGTGAGCGTATCGGATCAGGGTTTGGGAATACCAGAAGAGGACTTGAGTAACGTATTCAGTAAATTTTACCGTGGCGAACAGGGACGGCAAAAGCCTGGAGGTACCGGTCTGGGCCTGGCTATCAGCCAGGCTATTGTTCATAATCATGACGGGCGGATTTGGGCTGAAAGTGAGATTGAACATGGCTCCACATTCTACTTTACGCTGCCTGTTGGGGCAGCAAGTGAGGCTTAAGCCCGATGGCTAAGAAGATCAGGATTCTTGTCGCTGACGATGAACCGAAGATACGCATGTTTATTCGTGCTAACCTGGAGGCTAGAGGTTATGAAGTGGATCTTGCCAAAGATGGGATCGAGGCTATAGAACTGGCAGAACGTTTACTCCCGGATGTGATCGTGCTCGATGTGAATATGCCCCGGATGGATGGCATCGAGGCCTGTCGCCGGCTGAGAGAGTGGGCTGATATGCCGATTATAATCCTGAGCGTAAGGGGAGATGAAAAGGATAAGGTCAGGGCTCTAGATGAGGGCGCTGACGATTATGTTACCAAGCCCTTTAGCGTGGAAGAGCTGCTCGCTAGAATTAGGGTCGCGCTGAGGCATTCCGCCGGACCAACCGTTGCTGCCCCCACCTTCACTGCGGGGGACCTGGAAGTCGACCTGTCCAAGCGGGTGGTGAGGTGGCGTGGGCAGATGGTGAAACTTACACACACGGAGTACGACCTCCTGGCATATCTGATTTCCAATAGCGGAAAGGTGTTAACCCACGGGGAGATACTGCACAATGTGTGGGGCCCGGAGTACGGTGATGAAAGGGAATATGTCCGCGTTTTCATCGGGCAACTCAGGCGCAAGATAGAGGACGACCCCTCAAATCCCCGCTTCATTGTGACGGAATCGCGCATGGGCTACCGATTTGTTACACCAGAGTAACATTCTGTGCGCAATCTGCTTGATCGCTGCTCGAAGTAGCCCCTGAAATCATCCAGCCTCTCCTATCCTTAAGGCCGAAATCTTTACCAAATCTTTACGACTTAACCTCATGTTCTTATGCCTTCCTTATGCTTTTCCCCGTATAATTATCATGGAATCAGAAGACAAAGGGGGAAAGATCATGGAAATGGAGATGATTGTGAAGCTGGTCTTCCTAGGCTTAATACACTGGGCGGTTGTGCCATTTGCACTTAATTCTTTGATTGGACGGCAGCGAGTGCTGGGAAATCGAAAGGGTCTCTGGGTGGTACCGGTGCTGTTCGTCACTTGCTTGGGCCCGCTATCCTACCTGATAATTCACGAACTCCTTCCTGAGACTCAAAAAGCCCAGCTGGACTACAATAGATAGGGCTCCTTCCAGGGGAGAATCTCCAATGGGGAAGAAGATTCTGATTGTTGACGATGACTCTCTTATTGCGAAGACCATAGATATGTGTCTGAGCAAGAGGGGACATGATGTTAAAGTGTTTTACAGCGGCGTTGATGCAGTTAAATATCTATTTGGAGAGAAGCCGGATACGATAGTGCTGGATATCAGGCTGCCTGACTGCGATGGTTGGTTTATCGCTAAACTCATGGAGAGACTTGAAGGATTGGAGAAGGTGCCCATTATCGTGACATCTGTCTTGGATCCTGATCGAAGAAAAGTCGCTGAATGCAGGCCCTATGCATATATTCAGAAACCCTTTGACATGGGCCAACTTGTGCAAGCGATAGAGAGCAGTTTGAGTGAGGAGAGACAGCCTGCTAGAGTATGACAGTCTCAGACCGCGAGCAGTGTTGGAGAACGATGAAGAATATTGACAAGATATTGAAGGAGTTGATAGAAGCCTAGGCAAACTAAGACTGCGATCCGTCCCAGTGCCAGTTCGGGCAAGGGACTAGTTATTTAGAATACTTTCTGCGCTTGCTAGCTTTCCTAACTGGAACACCGCGTTATTGCACTGACATTGCTACGCTGCTGGTAGGGAGCCTCTGGCTGCCCTGGAATAGTATCGCCTCTTCAACCTCTGCAATTACCTCGCTTAGAGTTCCTCCTTTACCGACCTTGTAAGCATCCGCCAGTGGTGACATGATCGTGGGCGTCTTTAGATGGTTATACCGGTGCCTCGACTATTACCGTAGTGCCCTTTCCGGGCTCAGACTCCACCTTCAAGCTACCGCCCAGCAACCTGGCTCGCTCGTTCATCCCGGCCAAGCCAAGCTTGCCAGATTTGGTAAGATCGCCCATTGGGCTTTGGAGTTGGAAACCTTTCCCGTTGTCTTTTACGGTTATCATGGTTTTACCATCTTGAAACTCTACCAAGACCTGGGCGCTGGTAGCTTGGGAATGCCGCCAAACATTTCTTAGTGCCTCCTGCACGATGCGGAACAGCACTAGCTCTGCCTCGGGAGCGAGTCGCCGCTCAGCACCATCCGTCTCGACCTGCACATTTAACCCTGAGAGTTTTCCCACGTCAGAGGCAAGCCAATCCAGCGCCGGCAGCAGGCCCAGGCGATCCAGCGTGGCAGGCCGCAAGTCCTGGCTCAAGCGCCTCAGTCCTTCCATTATGCTGTTGGTCTGCTGCCACAGTCCCTCCAACAATAGTTTGTCATCCTGCGACAGATCGCTGGTCCTACAGGCAAGGTCATCTAACTGACGGGATAGGACAATCAAAGCCTGGATGGTATCGTCGTGAAGTTCCCTGGCAATGCGCTTCCTTTCCTCCTCCTGAGCCATGGTAACCTGCTGCAAATAGAAGCTCAGGTTCTCCCTCATTCGCTTTTCTTCGGTGATATCTCTGCCGATATGCTGAAAGGCCACCGGCTTTCCATCCTCTGTCACCAAATTGGTGGTTATCATTAGAGTTGCCTCTGTACCGTCCTTCCTGACAATGTACTGCTCATAAGGTTGTACCACAGGTTGTTTCTCTAGTAGCTTGCGCCTGATTTCTCTAGCTAGATCAAGACCTTCGTCTGACAGAAACTCTGTTACGTTCACTGTATTCATCTGGAGCAACTCTTGCAATGTGTATCCAAGAAGTTTTTCGCTCGCCTTATTGGCAGCCACAATATTGCCTGCTAAATCCTGGACCCAGATGGCATCATTGGCGTTCTCAAACAGCTCTCGATATCTTTCTTCCGATACCCGCAGTTGCTCAGCGACTTCCCGCTCATGGGCATAGAGATGCGCGTTCTCTACAGCAACGCCGATCTGATTGCCGATGGCGGTGACCAAGTCCAGTTCTTCCTGAAGAACTTGGCGCCGGCTACGGGTGGCTACACAAAGGGTGCCCATAACCCTTCCCTTGGATTTCAGGGGCACGATTAGCTGGGATCGTATACCTTCCTCCCTCACTGCCATTTTGGTAAGGTTGGGGTCTTGAGAAGCGTCCTCCACATATAGCGGTTCCCCTGTCTCGGCCACCCTGCCGTTGAAGCCTTCTCCCAGTTTGATCCTGCCCACACCTTGGCCAAATCCCTCTGATACGCCCCGGTAGGCGGCCAGGGTAAGCTGCCCAGCCTCTTCATCCAAGAGAAATACGAGGGCAATCTCAACCTTCATCACATCTATGACGTTGTCAATAGCGTTACCCAAGACCTGATTCAACTCCAAAGACTGTGAGAGGACACCCGAAATCTGATTGACGGCAGCGAGGTAGACGCGGCGCACCCGCTCCTTTTGCAGTGAACTGAACGTAAAGGCTACAAGGTTACCGACAACGAAAACCGCGCCTGTTTCGAAGAGGGCATCGCTGGGGTATGGCGAGATGAATATGGCGCGAGGTAACATGCAGGCGAGGGCAACCACCGAAGTGGTGATAGCTCCCCTGCGTCCGAAGAGGAAACCGGCCCAGATAATGGGTGCCAGATAGAAAATCCTCTCAAAAGCATGCCTGTCCAGGTCCAGCTTTTCCGTAAGGTCGGTGAGGAAAGAAGGCTGATTGAGGCTCTCTCCATAGTGAAGGATTGTGATGAGTGCCAGTGTGATTAGGATAAGCCAGAAACCTGGCCTACGAATAACCCTTGTCAGCCAGCTTGCCGATAGCTGTTCTCCCACCTTTACACCTCGAACGCCCATAGCGGGCTATTTCCTCAAGGTAAGTCCTTGAGGGTGACCCAGCCCTTTTTGAGGGCGCATACCACAGCCTCGGTTCGTGAACTGACGTTTAGCTTATTGAAAATATGTCCGAGGTGCCCCTGAACCGTACGCGCGCTGAGGCTAAGCTCATCGGCGATATCTTTGTTGCTAAATCCTCTGGTCGCCAGCCTGAGCACTTCCATCTCTCGCTCGCTGAGCTCCTGCTGTAGCTGCTCTTCCCTGGTCTTGTCAGAAGGCGCAAAGCGGTTCAGGACTTTGCGCGCAATCGAAGGATGGAGCACCGACTCCCCGGCGTATACCGCTCGAATGGCATCGACCAGTTCGCGACCGCGAATGCTCTTTAACAGATAACCGGCGGCCCCTGCTTCCAGCAGGCTGAAGACGAACTGATCATCATCGTAGGCGGTAAGTATGAGCACGGCTACAGTAGGGCAAAGCTCTTTAATCTGCCTGGTAGCTTCGATGCCGTCGAGTTTGGGCATGGCGATATCGACTATGGCGATGTCCGGCTTGAGCTTGGTAGCCAAGCTCACTGTCTCCTCCCCATCGCACGCCTCGGCCACCACCTCCAGGTCTGCTTCGTGCTCCAGAATCTGGCGGGTACCCTCCCGGACCACGGCATGGTCGTCAGCAATTAGAATCCTGATCTTGTCCAAACCTCCTCCCTCCCATCTTGGTCTACCGTCGTAGTTCTCCTCAAAAATGCAGCCTGGCTGCGTAGCTGCGCCACAGCAGCTATAGGGTCCGATTCGCTAATTTAAGGTATACGCTAGGGATATATAGAGATTGTTAACAAATCCTAGGATGCAACTCTCCTACAGAGGTATGCAAGGCTTTTCTTCCACCAACCTCAGTTTCTAATATAACCTGTCCTTTAGGATTCCTTCTTACTTCCCCTATAATAGCTGCTTCTTTGCCATATTTGTGGTGCCTCATTGTTTCCAAGATTTCGTCTGCTTTATCTGGTTCGACTGTCATTATTATTTTACCTTCACAAGCAGTGCTTAATGGATCAATTCCTAAGACCTCTCCCAATCTCTTTGCTTCTGGTTTGATGGGGATCTTGTCCTCAT
Source organism: Chloroflexota bacterium (assembly GCA_030668425.1). Taxonomy (GTDB): domain Bacteria; phylum Chloroflexota; class Dehalococcoidia; order SZUA-161; family SZUA-161; genus DAOUTY01. Next base: position 2,585 of record DAOUTY010000065.1, on the reverse strand, counting down.
AAACATAGAAACAGACATTAGATTTCCTTGCAAGCTCATTTATGTTTGGGCCAAATCCGCCCCTTGTGGCATCCTTCGCAGATGTTATCCCCCCTATATTAAGTAGTTGCTCCATCATGTGCCATAGAGGTGCCTCATCTGATCTCAAGTTGCTTTGAAAACCGAATCTTAAGGCAACCAGGCTCATGCCATGGTCTCCCATTGTTCCAGAAACGAGAATCTTGTCGCCCGGCTGGGCACCATAATCAGAAATTATGTCGCCTTGTATGATGCCTATTCCAGCGGTATTTATTATCAACTTGTCAACCTTGCCTTTTTCCATGACTTTTGTGTCCCCGGTTATTATAGGCACACCTGACTCTTTACAAACTTCTGACATTCTATCAAGAGTTCTTTCGAGAATGTCCAAAGGCAGACCTTCCTCCAGTATAAGTCCAAATGAAATGGCTATTGGCTTTGCTCCCATGACAGCAAGATCATTTATTGTTGCGCCTACAGATAAGCTTCCCAAGCTCCCCCCAGGGTAAAACATAGGATCAACTGTGCACCCATCGGTCGTAAAAGCCAACTTGATATCCCCCAAATCTATGATGCCGGCATCCTCTAACTTATCAATTCCAGAACCCACAAAACTCGATTTTATATCAAGCCTCTTCGCAATAAGATTTTCTATTAACGCTTCCATCATGCTGCCACCAGCTCCCTGTGAAAGCTGTATGGTTCTGGGAATACGCCGGCTCCCCTTTCTTCTCAGCTCTTCCTTTGTTCTTCTTGGAATCACTATTTCCATCACCTCATGTTCTATGAATAACTATAAGCAATATAACAAGGTCCTTCAGCAGACACTATGCACGCGCCAACAGGACTTTCCGGGGTGCAGGCCTTTCCAAAATATCGACAATCTTGTGGTATGGCTTTCCCTTTCATAATCTCTCCGCATTTGCAGCCAAGTCTTAAGTCTTGGGATTTTCTTATTTCTACTTTAAATTTCTTCTCTCCGTCAAGTTCTGTAAATTCATCTTTTAATCTTAATCCTGAGTTTGGGATTATGCCTATTCCTCGCCATCCTTTATCGCATGTTTCAAAAACGTCATTCATCATCTTCTTAGCCAAGATATTCCCCTCTTTTTTTACAGCCCTCTTATACTCATTTTCTACTTCCGGTCTTTCAGCCTTTATTTGCTTAAGGATCATCAAGATTGAAAGCAAAATATCAGCTGGTTCAAATCCACCTACTACCATTGGTTTGGCAAATTTTTCAGCTAAGACCTCGTAAGGTTCATATCCAATGATAGTAGAAACATGCCCAGGGCAAATAAATCCATCAATTTCAATATCTTCAGAAGACAGGAGATAGTCCATCGCTGGGGGAATAAGACGGTGACTGCAAATAATGGAGAAATTCTTAAGCGTTTTACTTCCCAGTATTTCAGAAGCTATGCTTGGAACAGTGGTTTCAAAACCTATCGAGAAATGAACCACCTGCTTTTCTGTTTTTGTGGCTATTATTGCAGCTTCATCGATTCCATAAATAACCCTTACATCAGCACCTTGGCTTTTTGCTTCACTTAAGGATGAGCCTGTCCCAGGAACACGAAACATGTCTCCAAATGTGGTAAGTATTACATCCTTTTCCTTTACAAGTTTGATCGCAAAATCAATTTCCGAGGCAGAAGTTACGCAAACAGGACAACCGGGTCCGCAAATCAGCTTGATGTTTTTCGGCAGAAGTCCTCTCAATCCCCATCGAGCAATTGTCATCTCATGCGTGCCGCAGACATGCATTATCTTTATGTTGCTTTCCGTACTTATCTTTCTGATTTTTTTAATCAGAGCTTCAGTTGTTGTTTTGTCTCGAAATTCAAGCATGTTAAATTATGTAGTGCTCAGTATCTCCTTCCATAGCTCCAGGGATTCTCTTGCTTCCTCCTTATCCATCTCATAGATGGAGAAACCAGCATGTACTATAACATAATCACCAACTTTTACTTCTGGCGTCAAGACTATCTTTACGTCTTTTTGTAAGCCCCCGAAATCTACTAAAGCATATTCACCCTTTATTTTCTTGACTTCAGCGGGAATTGCAAGACACATGGTTTACCTCTTTTTTAATTGTTTGCCTCTGCTATCTCCTGATATAAACGCATCACCTCTATAACCCCATCCGCCTATTTTCGTGCTAATGGCTTTGATACGCTTTCCCTCATAATTCTCGGCTTCCTTGAGCGTCGCTTGCGAATGCTTTCAGCCATCGACAAGCTATGCAGCGTTTCCTCCATCCAGCTCCTGAATAATCATTTCGACACAACCAGGGATCGCCCCTCGCACCTCGGGCGTACATTTCTCGCTGAAGGTGCTTGCATCTGCTACCTCGATAGCAAAGATAACGATTTTTTGGGGCAAAGGCAATCCCAGTCTCCTGCCGAGCTCAAGGGCAGTTGCGAAGTTAACGTCATGAGGTGATGCAGCGTGTTGCGTGGAATCTAGCGCTCCTGGTTCAAGCTGATAAATGTCGCCTGCCTGTCCTCCCACAGTCTGAATAGCGTCAATAATGATGGCTCTATCATAATCAGCCAGCATGTTAA
>DAOUTY010000041.1 GCA_030668425.1 Chloroflexota bacterium | reverse complement strand
GCCAGTCGAACGAACCCTGTTATCAGGTTATTCGCCCACTGACGCTTCATCTCAAGGAACTCGCCATTGTCTGCAAACAAGGAGATCACCTTGTGCATGCTGTACGGAAGCATCGCGTCAAAGGGGACTACCTGCAGAAGTTCCTCTTCTCTGCGATTGGGGTCATCTCCGGTGTCCACAACAGGCGGGTCCTCCGTGTTATTCGATGGCAGGTAGCCCAGCAAGTCGCGGCAACTCTGCAGGCACTCCTCTTCACTTTTTGCCATCATGTCGCAGCAGCCCGTACGCCGGGCATGCACCGAGGCCTCACCTAATTCCTCAGCAGTCTTATCCTCCGGTGGAGGCGCCACATGCATATAACTTGTCTTCCTTACCATGAAGACGAAATCCGCCAGCGAGGCCGAGATCGCCATCTCCCCGACACAAGGCCCCATTATCAGCGATATCTGGGGAATCACCCCCGAGGCCATTGTCTGGAAGTAGGCCATCGACTCAGGGGAGTAGAAACGATAATACTGAATTGCATCCTCAACCCTGACCCCCTCGGAGTCAATGATACCCACAATAGGCACTCTGGCGTGTATGGCCTTCTCCATGACCATAGATATCTTTCGGGCGTGCATGCTGCCCAGTGTGCCGCCCATCACAGTGGTGTCCTGGGCCCAAACATAGATAGGGCGGCCGTTTACCTCACCATACCCAACTGCAACAGCATCCGCAGAACCTTTGGTTTCATCGATGGCAAACCCCGTAATCAGAGGCGAGCCCCAAATGTCAAGCTCCTGGAAGGTATCCGGGTCCAGGAGCTTTTCGATTCTCTCTCGTGCCGTTAGTTTTCCTTTTTCATGCTGCTTCTCGATCTCAGCGGCGCCACCTCCTTGCTTCAGCCCACTCCTCATCTCGCCAATCTCGTCGAGCTTCTGCTTCATCATATCCAAATCTTCCATGTTCCCTCCTTCACGGGCATGCAGAGATTCTAGCCTCTCCACAAAACATCGTCAAGTTTGGAAGCCAAGGTCGACTTCCTGCAGCCAACGGGCTATAATCTGCGGGAAAGGCCATAGGCCAACGTCTTAGAGAGGGAAATAAGGCATTGCGCAAAGACGACCTCCTTGATATCACAGACAAACCCATAGTTCCCGAAGAGGTTATCGCCAAGGTCGGCTGGGATGAATGCGGTGCGTTGGTCACCTTCATCGGCAAGGTGCGCAGCTACTCAGAGGGTAAGCGCGTTCTCTCGCTGGAGCATGACGCGACCAGGTATGGAGCCGAGAAGATCCTGAGAGACACAGCTGCTGAGATGAGGAAGAGGTGGGATTTGGGTGATATGGCCTTCTGTTACCGCACAGGGCCGGTGGAAGCCGGGGGGATCACACTGGTTATCGCGGTTGCCGCACCTCATCGGCCAGAGGCTTTCGCCGCCTGTCAATATGCTATCGACCGCTTCAAACAGGCAGTTTCAGCAAAGGAGATTCGGGAAGACGGCTAACCCTGGATCGGGGGAAAGATTTGGACTCGAGGTGGACGGCCTTCAGCTAGTGGCTGAGGTTTACCTGCCCGAGGGACAAAGCCCACACCCATCTCTCTGCATCTGCCACGGTGTCCCGGCCAGAAGAACCCCAGACTCCACAGACAGGGGCTATCCTCTGCTCGCTGAGAAATTCTGCCGCCACGGATTTATTGTCCTCATCTTCAATTTCAGGGGCTCAGGCGAGAGTGAGGGCAATTTCGACATGCTGGGGTGGACGCGAGACCTGAAAGCTGCAATCAACTATCTCTACCAGCTCGACGTGGCTGACAAATCGCGGCTGTCGGTAATGGGGTTCAGTGGCGGAGCAGCGACAACGGTTTACTGCGCCGCCAGGGATAAAAGGATTTCCTCAGTTGTCTCCTGTGCCTGCCCTGCCCGCTTCTTCGATATCGCCGATTTCAGCAGAATCGAGGAGTTCCTGGAACACTGTCGCGAGGTAGGCATAATCAGAGATAATAACTTCCCACCATCTGTCGATGAATGGGCCAGGGGCTTCGAGGAGATCAGCCCGCTCAAGCGGATACACCAGATCGCTCCTCGACCGATTCTGATAGTCCACGGCGACAGCGATGAAACCGTCGATCCCAGCCACGCCTGGGAGCTTTACAACGCGTCTGGGGAACCCAGGGACATCGCTATCATAGAAGGTGGGGAGCATAAGCTGCGCCTCAGCGAGGCGGCGGTGGACGCCGCCCTGTCCTGGCTGAAAAAGGTGAACGGCCTGGCTGAGAACGTCTGATGTCTGCGGCAACAATGTCACCCCGGGAACGGGGCAAGGTGCTTCTGGTCAATCCCAACCAGATGAAGCCGCCAGTGGCTCCTCTTGCGCTGGACTATCTTGCGCACGCCCTCAGGGAAAGCCAATTCGAGGTGGACATCCTCGACCTCTGCTTTGCAGTCGATATCTCCCGTGAAGTCGAGAGATACTTCGCGACAAACCAGGTCCTTGCGATAGCAGTCACCCTGCGCAATGCCGATGACACCTTCATTGTCACCCAAGATTTCTGCATCACCCGCTACAAAGAGGTAGTCGATCAGCTGAAAGCGCATACCTCCGCCCCCATAATCCTGGGTGGCTCCGGATTCTCAATCATGCCCCAGGACATCCTTAGCTATCACAATGTCGACCTTGGGATTTGGGGCGAGGGAGAGTACTCACTGCCGCTGCTGCTCAACAAGATTGCGGCAAATGAGGCCTACGACGATGTGCCCGGCCTGATATATCGCAGCCAGGGCGAGCTTCGTGCTACTCCCCCGACCTATCTGGACCTCAGCCACATCTCTGCCCCCGAGAGAAGCGACGTCGACAACTACCGCTACTTCGTTGAAGGCGGCATGGGCAATATCGAGACCAAACGAGGCTGCCCCAAGGACTGCATCTACTGCGTAGACCCGGTGGGCAAAGGGAAAAAACTTCGCCTCCGTTCCCCACAGAGCGTTTCCGATGAGATCGAAGCCCTGCTTGAAATGGGTATCGACCATCTCCATTTCTGCGACAGCGAGTTCAATATCCCCGAGCAGCACGCCCGTGACATATGCCTGGAGATGACAGCGCGAGGGCTGGGGAACAAGCTGAGGTGGTATACCTATGCCACTCCCGCAGGTTTCTCTCAAGAGCTGGCAGCTCTATTCCGAAAGGCAGGGTGTGCCGGGGTCAACTTTGGCGTGGACAGCGGCTGCGACAGCATGCTCCGCAGCCTGGGACGCGACTTCTCAGTGGAAGACCTCAGCCAGGCGGCTGATGCCTGCCGCAAGGAGGGTATTGTCTCCATGTTCGACCTCCTCCTCGGCGGGCCGGGCGAAACCAGGCAATCGCTGAGGGAAACCATCGAAACCATGAAAAGAATTTCCCCGAACAGGGTGGGTGCTTCCCTGGGGATACGCGTTTTCCCCCAAACCAAACTGGCGGAGATGGTTCGTAAGCAGGGTCCGCTGAACGAGAACTCCAGTCTGCATGGCTCCGTCTCGGGCAACGATAGCTTCTTCGCACCTATCTACTATATATCCTCAGACCTGAGTTCCGATGCATCGGAGTATCTGGCCCAGCTTGTTGACGGCGACGAGCGGTTTTTCTTCTTCGGCACCACGGGCGGGGCCGACAAAAACTACAACTACAATGACAACACCATCCTGTCAGATGCCATCAAGGCCGGATACAGAGGGGCTTTCTGGGACATACTCAGGAGAATAGGCGAAGGAAGCTAGAGGTACAAATCCCACTACGGCTTGGCCTTCCTCAACGCCCCGACGAGGTAGACGCCCAGCAGGGAAAGGTCCTCTGTGGGCAGATAGTGCTCAACGGCAGCATCGAAGAGGATATTGACCGCGGAAGGTATCCCCTCCTCTCCCTGGTAGAATATGCACGCCATGGGGATTCTGGGAAGCGCTATGAATTTGAAAGCGGCGTCGCCGGTGCGGGTCATCGGGATGCCTCCCAAAACCTCGCCGGCTTTGCTGAACGCCTCAACGTCGTCACCAAAGGTTCGCAGGAAAGGATTCACCGCCATCTGCTGGAATCTGTCTCCGAAAAGAGCAGATCCGGGAAGCTGGCGGTAAGCTATCCACTCATCAGCCACCGTGACGCCTCTGGCCTGCAGCAGATAATGCAGCAGGATTATCTCCAGGAACTGCGGCACAGTTGCCGAACTGCCCTCCTCGACCACCTTAATCTCCGGGTAATATACGAGGAAAACACGGTTGAAGAAGGGTATTCTAAACCGGCTGCCGTCGTAATCCGTGCCGCTCTTCGAGGCTACGGCATAGGGGGTGACCCCCTTCATCTCATCAATCGCTTTCGCCAGCGCAGCATCGTTAGCCATTATATACCCTCTTTCTCAGTATATCTGCCTGCAAAAACGAAGGCAAGCGTTCACCAATACTCTTCCTTGACATGCCAAGTCGTCTCAGCTAAGATTTGCGCTGGACCCCAAGTCAAGGAACATTAATGCCCTACACCTCGGTAAAATTCGAGAGGCGCGAGCAGCTTGTCTGGCTTGCCCTCAACCGCCCGTCCGTCGGCAATACTATTAACCTCCAACTGGCAAACGAACTCAGCGACGCCTGCCGCGAGATAAGCCAGGCCGATGGTGTCAGGGCCGTTATCATCACCGGGGCCGGCGAATCATTCTGCTCCGGCGCTGACCTCAACGAGCTTGCATCATTAACTACAAACGAGTTGATACAGGCAAATCCAGCCAGTCTGGCCTCCAGAGCAGTTGCCTCCCTGAATTGTCCAGTTATAGCTGCCATCAACGGTGATGCTCTGGGTGCCGGCCTCGAACTGGCGTTGAGCTGCGACATCAGGATCGCTTCCGAGAATGCTCGACTCGGTTTCCCCGAGACCTCTTACGGCCTTATCCCCGGCGGCGGGGGCACCCAGCGGCTGCCCAGAATAGTGGGTAAGGGCAAGGCTACAGAGTTGATCCTCATCGCCGAGCCTATCGACGCAGGGGAGGCTCACCGCATAGGCCTGGTCACCAAGGTGGTGCCCAAAGAGAAGCTGGTTGAGGAGGCTGAGGAGATAGCGAAAAGGCTGATCTCACGAGCGCCCATCGCGGTAAGATACGCCAAGGAAGCGGTGAACAAGGGTATGGACATGACCCTGGAGCAGGGCCTCAGGCTGGAAGCCGACCTTTCATTTCTACTCCAGACGACCGAGGACCGTGCGGAAGGCATCAAGGCTTTCCTGGAGAAAAGGACGGCGTATTTTGAGGGAGAATAACTGATAAGAGAGGGGTGATTAAAGTGCTGTTTATGTTAAAAGAGACATGGCCGACAAAATCATCAGTCGCTGTTGGGAAGGTAGCCGTGCAAATTCTGTCAATGCCCCTACCATCTTATGTAAAGATGTACGGCCCCTTTGTGACTCTGGGTGGTGATGGCATAAAAGTGTACACCGTCTACGACGCAGAAAAGGGACACGAAGAGGAATGGCATAAGGAACTGATGAAACAACAGGCTGAGCATTTTGGTATCGAGGGATTTAAATCTTCAGTAGAGGTTGTGCTATCAGTTCAAGACGCATTACCGCTGGTAGGGCTCTCTCTATAGCATGCCTCACAAAGACAATCAAAAAACATGAACGCCTTCGAAACCATCATCTATGAGAAAAGGGACGGCATCGCCTATATTACCCTCAATCGCCCCAAGGCTTTGAACGCCGTCAACATCAAGATGCGGGATGAGCTGTACCAGGTACTGCCCGCAATCGACGATGACCCCGAGGTGATGTTGGCTATACTCAAGGGGGCCGGGGATAGAGGATTTTCCGCGGGAGCCGACGTCACTGAATTCGGCACTGTTCCCTCTCAGGCAATCGGGCGTCAAGTGAGGTGGGAACGTGACCTCTGGGGCCAGTTCCTGAGCGTCTCCAAGCCCCTTATCGTTGCCATCCACGGCTTCGCCCTGGGGGCTGGTGTGGAGATGTCGATGTGCTGCGATATCAGGATCGCCGCCGAGGACGCAAGGTTCGGGCTCCCTGAGGTGGGAATCGGCATGGTCCCCACCGCCGGGGGCAGCCAGACCATGCCCAGGCTGGTGCCGTTAGGCATGGCCCTGGCGCCTATACTTACCGGCGAGATAATCAATGCCGCCGAAGCCCTACGCATAGGACTGGTGCATCAGGTGGTGCCCAAGGCTGACCTTATCTCGACCGCCGAGAATGTGGCACACAAGATAATGTCCCGAGGACAGATCGCTGTTAGATACGCCAAAGAGGCAATTAGGCGCGGACTCGACCTCCCCCTGGAGCAAGGCCTGGATATGGAGAGCAAGCTCATCGCACGGGTTCTCACCACAGAGGATGCCAAAGAGGGAATTGCGGCATATCGCGAAGGCAGAAGACCTCGATTTACTTTCACTAATTAGGCAAAACGGTTAAAATAAAGTGTGCCATGAGCGAAACAAGCGGCAAAACACGTGAAGAGCTTATCGACAAGCTCGCTGATCTCATCGTAGAATCAGAGCGCGTGGTGGTGTTCACGGGCGCGGGGATCAGCACTGAGTCCGGAATACCTGACTTCAGAGGCCCCGGCGGTATTTGGACTAAATACGACCCCAGTGATTTCACCTATCAGAAGTTCGTCAGTGATCCGGAGGCGAGGAAGAGAATCTGGAAAATGAAGGAAACCATTGGATTTAGCTGGAACGACTTCCAGCCCAATCCCGCCCACTTCGCCATCGCCGAGCTGGAGCGACTCGGCAAGCTGGATTGCGTCATCACCCAAAACGTGGATGGACTTCACCAGAGAGCGGGCAATTCAGAAGACAAGGTTATCCAGCTCCACGGCAACATGGAGTGGATAAAGTGCCTAACCTGCGGCGACCGCCACCGATTTGAGGAGGTCGAGAGATGGCTTGAAAGCGGCATCGAGGATCCAAAATGCGTACAGTGCGGCGGCATCTTGAAGCCGGAGGGCATCTTCTTCGGCGAGGCGATGCCAGTCTGGGAGACCATGGAGGCACAAAAGCGCTCCACCGAGTGTGATCTCTGCATCGTGATCGGGTCCTCGCTCGTGGTCTATCCCGCAGGGCTAATGCCCCAATATGCCCTGAATGCCGGCGCCAAAATCGCCATTATAAATGAGGGCGAGACTGATTTAGACCACGCCGCGCACATCCGCATCAGTGCCAAAGCCGGCGAGGTAATGTCGGATGTGGTAAAGCGAGTCAAGAGCAAGCTCGGAAAAGACTAGCAACCTACAAAACCAGGAGGTGAAAGGATGAATACTACAGAGTTCCTCATGATAACCAGCGCTATCGTCCCCGACCGGCCGGCAATAGCCTTCGAAGGTAAAAAATACACATACGCAGAGCTCAACGAGCGGTCGAACAGGGTGGCAAATGCCCTTGCCGGCCTCGAAGTACAGAAGGGCGACATGGTAGCGATCTTGCAGGTTAACTGCAATGAGCACGTGGAAGTGTATAACGCGGTAGCAAAACTCGGCGCTATCTTCATCCCCTTGAATTTCCGGGCCAAGGCCGATGAGCTCGAATACATGCTCAATAACTGTGAAGCCAAAGTTGTATTTACCGGTGAACGTTATGTCGACATATTAAACTCTATACGTCCCCAACTGCCAAAGGTACAGCACTTCATCTGCCTGGAGAGCAAACCGGAAGGTACGTTGAACTATGACGAGCTGCTGGCGGCAGCCTCTCCTGAGGAGGTGTTCAGCGAGATCGATGACGACGATGTTACCATTCTAATGTACACTGCTGGGACCACCGGCCGGCCTAAAGGAGTGCCTCTCACTCACAGCAGCTTTTCAACATATGTTCTGGGCAACGTAACCCCCGTGGACATCGAGATAGCGGAGACCAACCTGCTCACTGTGCCTCTGTACCACGTCGCCGGTATCCAGGCTGTGATGGCTGCTATTTACGGGGGCAGGACATTGGCCATGATGAGTCAGTTCGAGGTAAAGGACTGGATGAAGACGGTGCAACAGGAGAAGGCCAACCGGGCGATGCTGGTTCCTACCATGCTCAAACGGGTTATCGATGACCCCGATTTCGATAAATACGATCTCTCCAGCTTGAGGGTAATAACATACGGGGCTGCTCCCATGCCCTTCGAGGTAATTAAGAAGGCAATAGAGATCTTCCCCGGTGTCATGTTCATCAACGCCTTCGGCCAGACAGAGACCGCGTCAACAATAACCAGTCTCGGACCTGATGATCACGTAATCACGGGGAGCGACGAGGAAAAGGCGAAGAAGCTAAAGAGGCTGCAGTCATCTATCGGCAGACCCATGGAGGACGTGCAGATCAAGATTGTCGACGATCAAGGCAACGAGGTGCCAACAGGCGAGGTAGGCGAGATTCTTGCCAAAGGACCAAGGGTCATGAGCGGCTACTGGAAAGACGAGGAGAAAACAGCCAAAGCATTGACCGCGGACGGCTGGCTGCACACCAGCGACAAGGGATACGTGGACGAAGAGGGCTATATCTACCTTGCAGGGCGCGGCGATGACATGATCATCAGGGCCGGGGAGAATATCTCGCCCGAAGAGGTAGAGGACATTCTATACGCGCATCCCAAAATAGAAGAGGCTGCGGTGATCGGTGTCGCCGACCCTGATTGGGGACAGGAACCAAAGGCCATAGTGGTTCTCAAGAAGGGCGAGGCGGCAACGCCGGACGAGATAATGGAGTTCTGCCGCCAGAGGCTCTCCAGCTTCAAGCGGCCCCGCTACGTAGCCTTTGTCGATGAGCTACCCCGCACCTCAACCGGCAAGATCTTGAAGAGGATACTACGGGAGCAATACGGCGAACCAAAGAACGACTGAGCAAGAAATGGTCGTTAACCGTTAAGCAGATTATCGCAGCTTGAATTCTCGCACGGGCTATTGAAGTCAGGAATGCCTCCCCAATAAAAGTCGTGGAGGGAAGACAGGGTATCAAAACGCTAGATCAACCAACACCCTCGTTCTTGTTATCCTTCTGGCAGAATACCGATGCAGTAGTCAAAACAAAGGTAAAGTTGCTGAGCACGTGAGAGTTGATCGGGATGGCAGCAGCACTAGGCATTGGGATCATGTCGCCAGACGATGGGTCCTGAACGGTTATTCTAATGAACTCCTGGCTGAGCATAAGAGAAAGACCCATCTCGCTCTGGTTGCGAGATGGGCTAACGTGGAAAACAGCGGGAGGATTCTAAAGACCGACCTTTTTGAGGAAGCTTTTGGCCCGGACCAGTTCTTGTTCGACCTCGGCCAAGTCACTAGCAACGTAATCGGAATAGACTGCTCCAATGAGATAGTAGTCCAGGCAAAAAGGCAAGCCAAGCAGCACAACGTTGATGAAAGCAAATATCTTTGCTGCGAAGTTAGGCACCTTCCCTTCCCGGAGAATTCCATCGACCTCATAATCTCTAACTCCACCCTGGATCACTTCCCCAGTGAGACTGATATTGTTACTGCGCTAAAGGAACTAGGACGAGTTCTCCGAGTTGGTGGCACCCTAATTCTTACTATAGACAATAAGAGCAACCTTACTTATCCCCCTTACATGCTTATGCGTCTGTGGATGCAACTCGGGCTAGCCCCCTATTTCATTGGAAAGACCCTCTCCCCTGCTAAGCTAAGGCGCACCCTAGAAGAAATCGGGTTTGCCGTAGAGGAAAGCACGGCCATTTTCCACTACCCCCATCCCGACGCACTGGTGAGGTGGTTGGAGTGTTCACTGCGCAAGATGGGCAGAGGCAAGTTTGATGATGCTATCCGAAAAGGCCTGGCTGTCCTCGATAAGCTGGAGGGAAAGAGGAGCAAATACTTGACCGGCCGCTATGTAGCGGTGAAAGCGGTGAAGAGCGCAACATCGTGAGCACACTAATTAGGTTGATGGCCCTGCCTCGTACCTACGTCCTAATAGCAATCGCAGCATTCCTCTTCGCTATCTGGGGTGTGCTGTATGAGCTGAGAGACCAGGGCATTAAGACCAGGTAAGGAAGCGCTGCGGGGCTGAGCATAGGCGGGGTCGGGAACGCCGGAGGCACTGACTCCCTCCCCGGCAACTATGACGAAGGGGCCTCATCGCTCTTTGGGTCAGCGGTGGCGTCAAAAGCTCCGGCCTCCTTCGCCTTCTCAATCATCCTGTACTGCAGTTTCAAACCCTCATCGTACAGGTTGCTGAGACCTGTACGTGGGTTCTCTTTGAATTCAGGAGGTAGAGCGGCATATCTCGACCGCGCCTCAATCATTATCAGTTCGTGGGCTGCCATGTCCTCGTTTTTCAAGTCCTGCATTATCATCTTCCCTCTGCTATTTCCAAGCAGCGCCCGAAGCGCAAGGAGCACATAAGCCTCGTACTCTTCATCGGCAACCAGCTTCCCGCCCATCACCTTCATGGCTAACCGTCCCCTCCCCGGAATGGGTCAGCTGGGCTATCCCCAGCTTATTTGTCCATCAGTTCCCTCAATTCCTTCCATTGCGGGGCATCTCTCGCCACTCTGCTTCCACATATCAGGCATTCCATACGCACAACTGTCATGGTACAATTCCTGAATTCTCGAACTTTCTCCTAAACCTGTCCTGTTTCACTATGCCGTGCTGAGCGCACTTGAATTCATACTTTACGGGATACCACCTCCGCCCGTGTATCATCGCCTCCACTGAGATTGCTGGTATGATAGCACAAACAGCTCGCGGTGCAACAAGGTGTCAACGGCGCATAATGTGTGCCAGGTGAGCAACTTGGAGTGCCCTGAACAGGTGCCCGTGGGG
>DAOUTY010000193.1 GCA_030668425.1 Chloroflexota bacterium | reverse complement strand
TGCAGGGACGCAGGATTTCCACCAGAGCGGTCCTGGATGGCGACCAGTGGGTCCTGAACGGGCAGAAAATCTGGGCTACCAACTCTGGTATTGCTGATGCGTACCTTATGGTATGCACCACCGATCCCAGCTTGGGCGACAATGGTATAGCCCTAATCTATGTGCCTGGTGACGCCGAGGGGCTTTCGTTTGGCAAGTTTGAGAAGAAGGCGGGCATGGCCGCCGATCGAAACACGACAACCTATCTGGACAACGTCCGCGTCCCGGAATCGTTCCGGCTGGCCGGACCTGGCGAGGATGCCAGGTATTTTCACGCCAATCTAACCGTGGGAAGACTCGCCAGCGCGGCGATGTCTGTAGGCAACGCGCAGGGTGCCTTTGAGACTGTCCTGGATTTCACAGGTGAGAGGGTGGTGGGAAAGGTCGCCAAGCCGATCCGTGACCACTCGATCTGTGCTGGCATGCTGGCCGATATGGCTATCGGCATCGAAACTGCTCGCCTAAGCTATCTCTCCGCAGGCTATCGTTTTGATCATCCCCAGGAGTACGGGGCAATTCACTCCCTGGAGCAGCTTTCCTTAGCCAGTATTGCCAAGGTTTACTCCGCAGATGTGGCTGTTATGGTTACGAACAGGGCCATGGAGCTGATGGGGAGCTACGGTTATGTTCGGGACTGCGATGTTGAGAAATACTGGCGGGACTGCAAGATCATCCAACTCTGGGAGGGCGGCGCTCAACTGGGTCGCTTCGACGTCTGCCGGGCCTACTACGATTTGCCTTTGTAGATCGAGGCTCTTGGGCCATGTGCCGGACCGCTCTGGCAAACAACTGAGAGGAGCAAAAAACCAATGGGGAAAAGTGAAGTTTTAAAGACCTTCCAAGAGGTGATCGAGGGGCCCAGGAACGTTTATTTAGATGAATGGGTCAGAGCGGGTGGAAAGGTCATGGGGTATTACTGCTCCTACATACCGGAGGAGATTTTTACTGCCGCCGGATTTCTCCCCTATCGTATTAGGGGTGCAGGGAGCGAAGACAGCTCCGATGGCGATGCCTATATGAGCGCACGAGTGTGCACTTTTGTCCGCCACACCATTAGTTTAGCACTGCGGGGGGAATTCGACTTCCTTGATGGTGTGGTCTTGTTGCAGAACTGCGACCATATTCGTCGCGCCGGTGACCTCTTCGTCAAAAAAGTGAAATTGCCTTTTTACAGCATGCTTTCCGTCCCCAGAGCCCCTAAAGAGAGATTATTTGACTGGTATCTAAGTGAACTGAAACGGCTCAAGGCAGAGATAGAAGCCCATTTCGGATTGACCATTACCGACCAGAAGCTGGAAGAAGCCATCACCCTGCACAATGCCACCAGGGAACGAATCCAGAGACTTTACGAGATGCGCAAAAAGGATGCACCGCCTATCACCGGGGAAGAGGCGCTGACCGTCACCATAGCGGCCCATCTTATGCCTCGGGACCAATTCAACGCCTCGATGGACAACCTGCTGGCCGATCTAGAGAACGCCAGAGTGGGTGACTCGTATAGGGCTCGTGTAATCATTATCGGTGGAGAGCTGGATAACCCGGAATACATTGCGGGCATAGAGCAGCAAGGAGCCTTGTCGGTCGCAGAAGTCGTCTGTTTTGGCCAGCGGTCCTTCGGGGAGCTAATCCCATCCGGGGCAGATGATCCATTGGAGCGCATAGCCCGACATAAGTTCTTTCAGGTGCCTTGTGCCCGAATGGTAGAGTGCTTCGACGACCAGGTCTCTGTACTGAAAACCACAGTACGGGAGTTTAGTGCCGACGGGATCATTTTCCAGCGGATGAAGTTCTGCGATCCCTGGGCGGGCGATGGGCACAACCTTTACTGGAGAATGAAGGAAGAAGGCATCCCGTTCCTAGGCCTGGAAAGAGAGTATCTGGTGCCATCCTCTGGACAGGTCAAGACCCGTGTCCAGGCCTTCCTGGAACAGATGGGTAAATGATCTAGATGCAGGAAATGACAGGAAGGGAGAGAACATGTCCATATTAGGGAAAGAGCGGAAGGAAGATTGGGAAGTCGTCTATGAAGGGGCAACAGGTTTAATCGATCTGTACAAAGAGGATCCTGAGTCTAAGGGCATGAACGGGATAGTTAGGGGTTTCCGTCTGTTCATGGATGGCCTGTTTCAAGCTATAGACGAGGGAAGACCCATCGTCTGGCACAATTGTGGTTGTTCGCCGGAGCTGATCAGAGGGCTTGAAGGCGTCCAGACCATGCCGATTGAATTACTGACGGTATTACAGGATCTGGTGGGGGAAGTAGACTATACGGTGGCTTTAATCGATGAGGCAGAGGCGCACGGCGTCGCTCCGGAGGTCTGTTCCATTGACAAAGCTGCCGTAGGTGCGGTTCTCAAGGACCTCTACCCGGATCCGGACTGCATGTTATACCACAACACGCCCTGCGATTCTCAAATCGCAGCCATCAAATGCCTGACTGCCCTTACGAATAAGCCTATGCTCCTGATGGACGTTCCATACCTGTCTGGCGACCGTGAGGTTAAATACCTGGCAAAACAGTTCCGTGAAGCCATTCCTTTCCTTGAGGAGCATACGGGCAGAAAGTTTAGCTGGGAGAGATTTCGCGAAGTATGTGAGGAGTCAAATCGCACTGCAGAGTATCTGCGCGACTGGAATGAGCTCCGGCGGCACAAACCCTGCCCGCAGGTGAGCAAACTCGTGGCCCTCAATACGGCCCTGCTGGTTGCCTTTTCCGGGGACCATGAAGGCACCGCCATAGCCAAGGCGTTTCGTGATGAGGCCAAGGAACGCATTGAGAGGGGTGAAAGTTCCGTTGAAGGGGGAGAACTGTACCGCGCCGTTTGGTATCAAGACCCGTTGTGGTGGGATCTACAGTTCTATGACTGGATGGAAAGCGAGCTCAGGTTGGTCATCCCCATGGATCTTTTCGGTTACTATGCTCCGGAGGCGCTTATCGACACTTCGACCCCTGAATCCATGCTGGAGGGCCTGGCGCGTAAAGACCTGAGGGTGTTGCCCATGTCGCGGCAATTCAAGGGCCCCGTAGATAACTTCATCGACGACTACCTGCGGCTGTGCTCCGACTATCAGGCGGATTTTGGAATCTTTGCCGGACATGTGGCCTGCAAGCACGGCCTAGGTGGCATCGGCCTGTTTAGGGAGGCTTCACGCGAAGCGGGTATCCCTCTCCTCTACTTTGAATTTGACATGTTTGACCCCAGGGTCACTCCAGTAGAGTCCATTCAGGATGACATAGCCCATTTTATTGAAGATGTGGTCAGGCCCAGAAAGGAGGCGGCGTGAAGAACGGGTTGATTACTGCCGGCATAGACATAGGCTCTACTACCAGCAAAGCGGCTCTGTGGATCGATGACCACCTGAAGTCTTACGTCATCGGCCCCAGCACAACGAATCCGCGTGCGACGGCACGCGAATGCTATGAAAATGTCCTTCAGGATGCCGGACTGCAGGATGATGACGTTGCATATATCGTTGGCACGGGCTATGGCCGGGCCAAGGTATCTTTCGCGCATGAGAATGTATCCGAGCTTTCGGCCCATGGAAGAGGCGCCAAGACCTTGCTGCCATCGGCGCGCACCGTCATTGATATTGGCGGACAGGACACCAAGGTGGTGCTTCTAGATGCCAACGGGCAGATGATCGAGTACGTCATGAATGACAAATGCGCTGCGGGAACGGGCCGTTTCCTGGATTTTATCGCGCGCAGCCTGGGCATCGACATCGAGGACCTTGCAAACCTGCATGCAAGTGGCAACTACGAGCCGGTAAGGCTGAGCAGCATGTGCAGCGTGTTCATTGAGTCGGAGGTCATTAATCTGGTCAACGATGAAGTCCCCCTG
>DAOUTY010000223.1 GCA_030668425.1 Chloroflexota bacterium | reverse complement strand
TTGATAGAGAGCCCCAGGATGTATATCAGTACGGGTCTGCTGTATGCCATGGAGCCGAGGCAGCCCATGAGCCAGCTGAACGAGCTGGGTTCTCTGAATCTCTGGCTGATGTGGGTCTACAAACAGGATGGGGCGTTTGTCTCCAACGATGTTCTTCGTGCCATCGGTAAGAGATTGTTGGGGAGTGAGGAGGCGGTGGACTTCACAAGTTATGATGGGAAAGCACTGGCGGCGAAGATGATCCAGGACCGCGAATACGCCAAAGATAGCTTGATTCTCTGCAGCTACTTGTTCCCAATCATGTTCTCCGGGAATACTGCGGATCACGTGGGTGATCCCACAGTTGAGAGCAGGATACTCTCCGCAGTCACCGGCGGTGATATAGATGAGGATGGCCTCAACAGGATAGGTGAGCGCATATTTAATCTCCAGAGGGCGATACTTGCCCGTGAAGGCCACAGGGGGCGTGCGTGCGATAAGATTTCCGAGTACAACTACACCAAGCCTCTGAAGTTTGATTTACATAATCCTGAGTTGCTGTCACCGGGGAAGGGGGATGAGGTGGTGAGCAAAAAGGGCGCGGTGCTCGACAGGCAGAAGTTCGAGCAAGTCAAGGACGAGTACTATGGCTTAAGGGGATGGGATGTCGGCACGGGCCTGCAGACGCGGGCTAAGCTTGAGGAACTCGGGTTGGGGGATATTGTCGAGGATTTAGAGCGAAGGGGTCTACTGGCATAGCCTGCCTTTGGCCCGGCTCCTGGGTGATAGCTACAGTAATGTCAGCACCAGGTTGTTAACGACGGCGGCAAATGCTACTACCGCGTACGGTATCAGCAGGACCACAAAGGCGGCTCGTCCGTACCCTTTGAAGCCGAGCTTGAAGCAGAGGGATCGGACAGTTATAGCTAAGAGTGCGAGGGCGAACACAGCGCCCATATCCACGAGGAACAGCCACCCAAATCCACCTACACGCAAGGCCCAGCCGGCGAGCAGCCCGCCCTCGGCATATCCATTTCCGCTCAACTCCAAAGCGGCGCACGTGGTGGCATAGTCCAGCAGGGCCATGATTCCCACGAGGGCGATGAGCCGCCGCTCGTTCCATGGCCAGAGACGTCTGGAGACCGCTTCCACGTGCCTCTCGGCGCGGCGGTCCCTCTCCACGGCCTTCTTCACCCTTTCTTTCACCAGCCGGAGCGCTGTGCTCATAATGGCTCCTTCATCCAGTACTGCCCCTCCCCGTTGCCTCCCCCCACCGATTCGAATGCGTATGGACTTCGAGTATAATACATTGCTTGTCACGATGGTATCCTACTTTTATCCTATATCTTAAGGTGATCGTACTGCTTGAAGTCTCTATTCAGATCACAGGAGAACGGTGGCTTTCACCTTGAGCAAGGGCTATCAGGGCGAGGAGGGTTGTATCGTTGGCGACGTAATTCTCAGCGGTACTGGTGCCTGGAAGTGGTAAAAGAGATATTGGGGGGCTGAGTGAGATTGTAAAGAAAATGTAATAAGGATTTAATGCCGTGTACCTTTATTTTAGGCTTTCTTAATTTCGAATACCCTACAATTCAGATGTCCCGCGCGTGGTAGGCAGTTTATTCGTTTCCCCAAAAAATACCGTCATTCTGGGAGGAGCGGTGGACCCATGATAGGGGCAGGTGTTCTATCCTGTTCCTTTGTGTGTCTTGCACTTCGTGTCATCGCCCCGAAAATAGGATATAAACCTTTTGCCCTGAGATATTGATTCACCCTCACCTAGCCTCTCCCATCAAGGGAGAGGTATCCGCAATCCCCACTCCCTTGGAGAAGTAGAGTGGTAGGGTGGGTTAAGCGTAGCGAAACCCACCGCCTGTACTAACGTTCGCCCTGAGCCTGTAGGGGCACGGTTACCGTGTCCCTACTCGTGGTGCGCCCGTCGAACCATGAACGTAATCTCTACGCTGGTAAATTCGAATTTTAAAGTGAAAAGTGAGAAGTTCGGAGTGGGTAGCCCGGAGCATCCGCTCCAATCTACCCTGTAATAAGGTGTAAAGAGTCCTCACAACCGCGGGACGGTAGACGAAACCAGCAGCGCAACCGAACAACGTTCCACCACGTCATTGCGAGCGAAGCGAAGCAATCGCCTCGTGTCGTTCCTGCGGAAGCAGGAATCCAAATGCTGCTCATGTTGCAGTTCTGTCCAAAAAGTGACATCATGCTAATAGGGAGCGTCATAGATGGAGATACCGTTTTCAAGATGGCATGCTGCGATCCCTCTAAGAAGGTCGCGGCGCAGTTATGATTCTGCCGCACTGGAGCCAGACCAATTGGACCAGCTAAGAACGGTCTGTGGAGAATTCAGACCTTTCCCTCAAGCTCGTGCAGAGTTGGTTACAGAATCCCCCGATAGAATCTTCAGGGGTGCGGTAGGCCCCTATGGCAAGATCAAAGGCGCTAGAGCCCTGATCGCTTTCATTGGCGATATGGATGACCCTTATGTCCAGGAGAAGGTTGGGTACATAGGTGAAGCCGTCATCTTGGAGGCAATGGCTATGGGCCTGGCAACCTGCTGGGTAGGCGGGTTCTTCCGGCCGAAGGTCGCCGCATCGGTTGTTGGCGTTGGTAAAAACGAAAGGGTTTTGGCAGTTACTCCCGTTGGTCGTGCAGTGGAGAACGTCACGCGGGAGGAAAGAATAATGACGGGCTTCGGGCGGAACCACAGGCGTAAGCCCCTGGCAGAATTGGTTACGGGGGTCGCTCAGCCGGATTGGCCGCAATGGGTGAAGCCGGCTCTGGAAGCAGCCAGAATCGCCCCTTCAGCGATCAACAGGCAGCCCTGGCGCTTCTATGTTGAGCCACACAGCATAACCGTTTCGGTGGACAACTCAAGGTTTAGCTTCGGCGTATCCAAACGGCTGGATTGCGGGATCGCCATGCTGCACATTGAGGTAGCGGCACTGGATGCTGGCGTGCAGGGCAGGTGGGAATTCCTGGAAGCTCCCGGGGTGGCCAGGTTCGCTGTCGAAAGCGGCGGTTAGGCTTTAACAGCGACTACAATCTCGTTTGGCAGCCCGAACAATTTTGCTTTCTCCCTCGACCTTATCTCATACC
>DAOUTY010000208.1 GCA_030668425.1 Chloroflexota bacterium | reverse complement strand
CGAGGGGCTGTCGATCACCTCAGTTTTTTCAACCGGTTTGTTGGTAGCAGCCGCTATCATTTTCGCCGCCAGGCGTGCGCCGCTGTCACAGCAGAAAGGTATCGCCTCCGTAATCATTCCCAGCTGCAGTAGAGGGCAGTGACACCTCGGCTGGCCGTCAGGTCCGACTGAGGAGTCATAGACTAAGTCGAAGACGTCGCCGTCTTGCTCAATGGTCCAGGGGCCTATAGGTGGAACCGCCTCTTTCACGTATTTCAGGTAGTCGTCCCAGCTCATACCAGGCTGGATTCCCACAGCCCCCCCCATAGCCAGGTCCTCGCAGGTCGTGCACATCTTCGTTAGAATGGTTTCCCTCTGTTCCCGAGGAAGCTCTTTAACCGCTTCCAGCACTGCGGTCATGAGGGCAGGCAACCAAGTTTGGTGCATCACAACCTTCATTTCCTCGGGAATCTCCATGAACTGCTTTTGTTCGTCGGCCATCTTTCCCCCTCACTCGAATTAGTGTCAGGCACCGAGCCTGAGCTATTATAAAGCATCCTGAAGGTTCCTGTTATGCCTAGAATGCTTCAGGAGATCTGGGATTCTTGTTGAGCCATTGTGACGGGGACAGTAAAAATGACATGATGGCAACCTTGCCACATGCCCCTACCACCGCAAGCAAATCCGTGAAGCTCATGGCTGCTCGAATCCGCCATTTGACAGGTTCAACTGTATCTACGTGCAAGACCAGGTAGTCGCCTTCACGCTGTATCCCGGCGACTTTCCCCACAAGCTCGGTCTTGCCCAGCCCTGTTGATCTGAATAACATCTTTGCCAACCTCCTTCAGTCAGGAGTAAACTAAGGCAAAAGCCTTAAAAGGTAATCACGCCCCTGACAATCTTCCCTTCCAGGGTATCTTTGACAGCCTCGTTGACTTGCTCCAACGTGTAGTGGGCCGATACGAGCTTGTCCAAAGGCAGCTTGCCAGCCATAAACAGGTCCACGTAGCGAGGGATGTCGATCCTGGGTCGTATACTGCCGACGGTGCACCCCGTAATAACTACTTCCCTCATAAAACGCCAGGCCTCGATAGAGAATGCCGCCCCAATTGGGGCGAGCCCCAAGACCAATGCCATACCGCCCGGGCGCGGATAGACGGAATGGAATGCCTGGGTCATAGCTGTCGTGTTGCCGATAGCCTCGAAGCTGTAGTCTACTCCCCCAGCACATTCGGTCGCGATTTTCATCACAGGGTCCTCTTTTGAGGCATTGACCAGTATGGTGGCTCCAAACTCCCGAGCCATCTCCAGCTTGCTGTCGAGCAAGTCCACAGCGACAATTGGGTGCGCGCCCACGAGTTTTGCTGCCATGATTGTTGCCAGCCCCACGCCTCCGCAGCCGAAAACGGCAACACTGCTGCCTGCCTTTACCCTGGCCTTATTGATCACTGCGCCGATCCCTGTAGACGCACCACATCCCAGAAGGCAAACCACATCCAGCGGCGCATCATCCCGCACCTTGACTGTTGCCGACTCCTCCACTACGGCGTATTCGGCGAAGGAAGACTGGGCCATGAAATGGCTCAGCTCATCGCCATTCTTCCTCTTCAACCTCTTGGTACCATCTGCCATGGTGCCCATGAGCATCACTGTCTGGGGGTCTGTCTCGCAACTTGTGGGTACCCCCATCATGCAAGCGGGGCACTTTCCGCAATAGGGCGCGACTGTGACCACAACCCTATCTCCCGGCTGCACCTCTGTTACATTCCTGCCCACCTTCTCCACAATCCCAGCCCCCTCGTGGCCCAGCACTACCGGCGGAGGCGTCAATAGATCACCCTTGATGCAATGGATATCGGTATGGCATACCCCTGTAGCCACCAGTTTGACCAGGACCTCTTTATCCTTGGGCTCGTCAAGCTCGACTTCCTCTATCACAAGAGGCGTATTCAACTGCTCCAGTATCGCAGCTCTCATTTTCATTCCCTGGCCTCCTTTTCGCAGCCTCTTCTCAGTAGCGTTACTTGTGCTGCTTATCCTTCGTACTCGCCGAAATAGCCCTTCTTCCGCGCTTCGGTGATGTACTCGGGCTCCTTCCACCACTTCTCGATTGCGTAGTCCTCCGCTATCGCGTTTGCGGCTATGTAGCCGGGCCCAAACAACACTGTTCCACCAGGGTAAACGCAGGATCCGCAAACGTACAGGTTCTGTATCGGCGTCCTGGTGCTGGAGCATTCATCGTTAGGTCTGTTGATCGCCATCTGGAACAACTCATATTTCCCCTGCTTGTACGATCCCTTCACCATGTTCAGGTACTTGGTCGAGAAATCAAGTGGGGTGACCAAATACGTCCACATGATCTTATCTTTCGTCATGTTGGGGGCGTATTTCTGCAGGGTGGCTATGAATTTTTCCTCATGTTCCTGCCTCAACGAACGATCCCACCATTTCTCGGCTCCATCCTTCAGATCGAACGGAGCATGCTCGAACATCGATGCCGTATGCTTCCCCTGAGGGGCCTGGCTTGGATCGTGCATTGTGGGGAACACCGCATCACATCCCACGTTGGCTGAAAGCTTGCCTTCCCTAATGTTGTTGAAGTGATTGATCAGGTCGTCCGGAGTCTCATAACCAAGGATATACATAAGTCCGTTACTGATATCCTGCTCGGTCCTGAAGGCAGGAAGCTCCGTCAGAGCCAGATGAAGCGAGCAGAAACTTGATGTCTCCCAGTTCCACTCTTTTATCTTGTCGGTGAAGGTATCTTCCATGTGTTCCTCACCAACGTATTTCAGGAAGGTCTGATGTGGATCAATGCTGCTTATCACGGCTTTCTCAGCCTCATAGACGAGGCCGTTGTCAAGCTCAACGCCCGTCGCGGTCCCATTCTCCACTATGATCCTCTTGATAAGCTGGCTGCCCCTGATATGACCATTGCCTGACTCCTGAATGACGCGGCATATCGAGTTGCTCAGTCTGTGCGAGCCGCCCAGGCAAAGCCTCGAATTGACTGCTCTGTCCAGATACAGCGGAACAAGCATGCCCAGGCTGGTAATGTCATGATCGAGTCCCCAGTGTGTAGCCAGATATAGCATCATCGTCTTGACCCGCTCGTTTTCGAAGAGATCGTTGATGATCTCTTGCGGACTCTTGGGCTGATACTCTTCAATCTCCCTGCCAATCTCGGTCTTCTGTATCCCAACCACCGTTTCTATCAGAGGCAGTGGTGGCACATAGGTAGCAGGGCCGATGTAGTCGTCCACCATCTCTCGGAACTTGTGGTAGGCCTCTCTGTAGGTCTCGGCATCCTTCTGGGAAAACCTGGCGATGGATTCACACGACCTCTCCACATCTGAGTAGAGACAGAGGGCTTTGCCATCGGAGAAAGGCATTGCCACCTGCAACTCCGGGTATACGTACTTACAGCGGTATTCCTCGAGCTCCAGGTCTTTGTAGATGGGGGCATAGTCGACCATCATGTGGTATATGGCATGG
>DAOUTY010000198.1 GCA_030668425.1 Chloroflexota bacterium | reverse complement strand
GTGCTTTTTAGTGCTTCATTCAGAATCCTAAAACCACTCGTCCCTCGGTACTAATCTGTATCCCGTATGGAGGAAGAGCCGGTCGTGTTTTACGGGGTGCTGGTGCGGTGGCGGGAATCGGTTATGTGTGGGACCTATTCGTATTGAGCTATCTTTGGCTGGCGAACTGCGATAAGTTGCTGAAAGCGACCCGGCCCCACCTTGAGAATGGAACCTAATCGGGCAACTGCAACTGCCGCAGGTATTCTCTGAACTCAGTTCCCAGGTCTGGTCGGCTAAGGGCAAACTCGACGGAGGCTTTGAGGAAGCCCAATGGCTCGCCAGTGTCATAGCGTGTTCCCTGGAACTGATAGGCGTATATCCCTTGTTGGTCCAGTAGCAGTCGCAGGGCATCGGTGAGCTGAATTTCCCCGCCTGCCCCGGGAACAACCTTCTCCAACAGAGTGAATATCTCTGGTGTAAGAATATATCTGCCGACTATGGCTAAATTGGACGGAGCCTCTTCAGGATTTGGCTTCTCCACGAGGCTTAAGACTTGATGTACTCGCTCTTCTACTTGCTTTGGTTCGATAATGCCATAGGCAGCGGTTTTCTCGGGTGCAACAGGTTCGACGGCGATTACGCTGCAGCCGTAGCTATCATATACTTGTAGCATCTGCTTCATAGCAGGCACTTCGGATGTGATCAGGTCATCCGGGAGAAAGAGAGCGAAGGGTTCGTCGCCTACAAAGTCTCTTGCTACTGAGACGGCATGTCCCAAACCGAGCTGCTCTTTCTGGCGAATGTAGCAGATACGTGCAAGCTCTGATATCCGCTTGATCTCCTGTAATCGCTTCTCGTCACCCTTCTGCTTCAGAGCGTACTCCAGGTCGAAAGAGCGATCGAAGTGGTTTTCGATAGCGTGCTTGCCAAGCGCAGTAATGATGATAATCTGCTCGATACCTGAGGCAACAGCTTCCTCTACCACGTACTGAATTATGGGCTTGTCTACCAGGGGCAGCATCTCCTTGGGCTGCGACTTTGTCGCTGGCAGGAACCTCGTTCCCCAGCCTGCGGCGGTTATCACACCCTTACGAATTTTCATAGCTCCTCCTGGATTGTCTGTTGTTATCCAATATCTCTGCAACAAGTTCAAGCATTCTCTTCAGTCCCCAGCCCTTAGCCGCAGAAATCAAGGCTGCGGTCTTTACTCTCGCTCCGATCTGATCGATAAGTTGGAGCACAGTCTCTTCGTCACCGGGCTTCAACTCACCGCCTAGCAGGTCTATCTTATTGAGGGCGATAAGCCTTGGATTTTCAGCCAGGCCCAGGTCTGACAGCATGTTCTCAACAGTATGGCACTGCTGGGGAGCGGTCTCGCTGGCGATATCTACAATGTGTAGCAGTAGATCGGCTTCAGCCAGTTCTTCGAGAGTAGCCCTGAAGGCAGCGACCACGGTTGGCGGCAGCTTCTGGATAAAGCCCACGGTATCGGTGAGCAGCACCTGGTTGCTGTTTGGGAGAACGAGGCGGCGCGTTATGGGATCGAGTGTAGCGAAAAGCTTGTCCTCGACCAGCACATTTGCGTTACTCAACGAGTTGAGCAGAGTGCTTTTGCCAGCGTTGGTGTAGCCTATAAGAGCGATAACCGGTATTCCTTGCTCGCTCCGGCGACGCCGATACAGGGCGCGGTGCTTCCTCATCGACTCTATTTCCCCTTTGAGATGCTGAATCCTACGCTGGATAAGGCGGCGGTCAGTCTCAAGCTGGGTCTCCCCCGGGCCTCTGGTGCCGATGCCACCTCCAAGGCGTTCGAGGTGAGGCCACTGCCCGGCAAGGCGAGGCAGAAGGTATTCCTGTTGGGCAAGCTCGACTTGCAGTCTGCCTTCATGGGTGTGTGCCCGGCCAGCGAAGATGTCCAGAATGAGGGCAGTGCGGTCGATCACCTTGGTATTGACCATACGCTCCACATTGCGCTGCTGGGCTGGGGAGAGTTCGTCATCGAAAATAACCAGGTCATATCCAAGTTGCTCTTTGAGTAAGGCCAGTTCCTCAAGTTTGCCCTTACCCAGGTAGTAGGCAGGCGTTGGTGCTGCCATGCGCTGCGTTATTGAGCCCACCACCTTTGCGCCTGCCGTGCGCGCTAGTTGGCCCAACTCCTCGACGGAGTCCTCAAGTGACCAGCCATTTCTTTCCCCCTTTATGTCGACTCCAACGAGCAGAGCCTTTTCCGCAGGGGGCCGAGTTGTAATTGCTGTCCGCTTGATCTACTTCCTCCTCTTCAGTCTTCCTAAGAAGCTGTCCGACAACCTCACTCTGTGTAGCGTCGTGGCTCCCGTCGCGACGGAGAATCCGTTGCAATAGGAATGGCAACGCTACTTCTAGAGATCTCCTCTCCACTTTTCCAATCTGGCCAGACCTTCTTCGAGCCGATCATCCGGGGTGGTTAGAGAGACGCGGATGTATCCTTCTCCATATTTGCCGTAGCCACTGCCCGGTGTGACAACTACGGAGGTCTCATCCAGCAGCTTGGTGCAGAAATCAAGAGAGGTATAACCCTCGGGGATCCTGGCCCAAACGTAGAGGCTGGCCATCGGGGGTTTTAACCTGAGTCCTATCTTGGTGAGTGTTTTCACTACCAGATCGCGCCTTCGCTGATAGATAGCGTTGTGCTCTGCGATACAACTCTGGTCTCCGAGAAGTGCCTCGATGGCAGCGTATTGTATTGCCTGCGGAATGCCGGAATCGATGTTCGATTTCACCTTCATCAGAGCATCGACCATCCCTGCGTTGCCTACTGCCATTCCGATTCGCCACCCTGTCATATTATAGCTCTTGGAGAGAGAGTGAAATTCCATTCCTACATCCCTTGCCCCTGGTGCCTGGAGAAAGCTCGGAGGGCTATAGCCATCGAAGGCGACCTCGGTATAAGGGGCATCGTGGCAGACAGCCAGGTTGTGCCTTTTGGCGAATGCCACCACCTTCTCGAAGAAATCGATATCGGCTACTGCTGCTGTGGGATTGTTGGGATAGTTTATCCACAGCATCCTGGCTCTTTGTGCTACCTCAGTGGGGACCCGGTCGAGGTCAGGCAGGAAATCGTTATCCTCAGTCAGCGGCAGAAAGAAGCACTCACCGCCGGCGAACATAGTGCCCATAGAGTAGACGGGGTAGCCGGGATCGGTGACCAGTGCGAGATCGCCCGGGTCGATGAAGCACAGGGCAACGTGCCCGATACCTTCTTTGGAGCCGATAAGAGGCAGGACTTCTTTGTCGGGGTCGAAGGCTAGTCCGAAGCGGCGCTGATACCAGGAGGAGATGGCTTGCCGCAATTGAGGCAGCCCGTCCGACTCGGGGTAGCGATGGTTTGCCGGGTCTTGTGCTGCCTGACACAAGCGGTCGATGATGTTTTGTGGGGTGGGGATGTCGGGGTCGCCGATGGCGAAGCTGATTACATCTTCTCCTTGAGCCCTCTTCTCCGCTATCTTCTTGCTAATTCCGACAAAGAGGTATGGTGGAAGGTTCTCGAAGCGTTTGGCTAGTTGCATTAGACTTTTCTCCTTAGGATAGGAGTTATCCTTTTACCTTCATTTATTTTGCCCTTTAGCTAATCGGGCTCCTGATCT
>DAOUTY010000062.1 GCA_030668425.1 Chloroflexota bacterium | reverse complement strand
GGTCGCCCGTTTTGCTTTTCGATAGGCTCTACCCAAGAAAATCGGCATTGAGGCTGCGCAGAGTCGTCCCCAATTACCTTAGTTGATCTCTCTGGGTACTAAAATCCTATTCTCCCAAGAACTAAATGGCTATTTCCTAAAGAGTCGAGATAGTGTTAGTATACGATTTGGAGGTAGTGTACGAGCCAAGTCGAGAACTCGGCCTATCGTCCTCGCTGACAATAAGCAGCCGGGCATGGAGCACACTAAGGAGCCGTTATAGTGGGAGAGCACAATATCGGGCTATGTTTTCACTCCAACGTCGCCGGAAAAGTTAGTTCACCATCAGAGCTTTCGTTTCTGATTGACCGGATCATGCGCATGACCCAGAAAGTTCTGAAGGCTACCGCTTCATCTGTGCTCTTAATCGACAGCGATAAGCAAGATATGTTCTTTGAGTTCGCAGACGGCCCGGTGGGGGGATTGCTGAAGGAGGTGACATTTAGTGTCCAATCCGGCATCGCTGGCTGGGTTGTTCTCAATCGTGAGCCGGCAATCGTCAACGATGTAGCCAAGGATTCGCGTTTCTATGTAGATGTGGATAGGGCTACAGGTTTTGTTACCAAATCCATCCTGTGTGCGCCTTTAAAACTGCGCGGCAGGGTCATAGGTGTCATTGAAGTGCTCAACAAACTGGACGGAAGCGACTTCACTGAGCAGGATTTAGAAGTCCTTGAGGCAGTAGCTTCAACCGCTGCTATCGCGGTTGCACTCAAGCAGGCCGATAAGGCGCTGCGTGCATCAACCGAGCACTATTCTGCACTGGTCGAGAGCCTTCCCGATGCGGTCTTAGAATTCAGGGAGGGAGTAGTTACCTGGTGTAACGACAGGGTTGAAGAAATCTGCGGCTATCCCAAGGATGAACTGCTGGGGAAGAACGCAAGTTCTCTCTTTTCCAGCGAGGTTAGCCCTTCGGAGTTCATCGAGGAGGTTTCAACCGCGATAAAGGAACGAGGGCTCTTCCGCGGCACAACCAAGTTCCGAAAAAAGGATGGAACGCTCGTAGATATCGAATATTACCTCTCACAGATAGTGGGCCGAGACCCGGCCGATGTGATCGCAGTCGCCAGAGACATCACCGAGCGCAAGGGGGCGGAGGAAGAATAGAGGCTGGGGCAGTTGAGTTCTGCGCTCGGGATATAGTCACCCCGAGACAAGCACAATGCTTTGCGGGCGACCTTCGGTCGCCTTTTTTTTAACCAGCGACTATCGCAATGACATAAAGACGCACCCTCGCATTTGTTCCCCACTCGCCATTTCCGATAAGCACAAATCCCTTGACAGGACAATGTCCCTGTGCTATAGTGATTATGGACATAGGTTCATAACTCATATAGTAAACGAGGGAAGGCTGAAGCAATGCCAAGACCACCGAAGTGGCGCCGGGTCGGCTTCGTACCGGAGATAACCTACTTCAAGCCGGCGGGGGTTCCTCTTCATTCCCTGGAGGAGATACGTCTTCCAATCGAGGAAGCGGAGGCGATCCGTCTCAAGGATATGGAAGGATTGGAGCAGGAGGAGTGTGCCCAAAGGATGCAGATATCCCGCCCCACTTTCCACCGGGTGCTGGGATCCGCGCGGAAAAAGCTGGCGGATGCCCTGCTCAACGGCAAAGCGATTCGGATTGAAGGGGGCAACTTCGAGATGGCAATGCGCCGCTTCAGATGCCGTAGCGATGGCCACGAATGGGATGTTCCTTTCGAGACCATGGTGGTAGAGCCTCCCACAACATGCCCCACTTGTAATAGCCCAAATATCCAGCCCGCGCCGGGATTTGGCTTCGGGATGAGAGGCCGGGGCAGGCAACCCGGGGGGAGGGGGCGCTGGGGGATGCAGAGATGAATATCTTAGATGATTTGCTCTCCACGCTCGACTCAGAGGCTACGGTGATAGACATGCGCCAGGGTCCCTACTGGACAGCCGTGCTGACCCGCAATTGCGGTCTGGCATCGGTTATCCCCACTACCCACCATCACCACGGTGATTCACCGGTAAAGGAAGCAGGGAGCCTATTGGATAGGAGTGCGCTTGAGCTGGCTCAGATGGCTCGCTCGGAGAGCAGCCTCGAGGCGGCAGTCGGCATGGCGACAATCAACTCACTTCTTGAGATAGATGAGCAACGTTGCGTTGACCTCAACGCTGCTGACCTCCTGGCGGAACAGGGTAAGGATAAGAAAGTAGCCCTTGTGGGGCACTTCCCCTTTGCCCAAAGACTCCGACAAGCGGTGAGGGAACTCTGGGTGATAGAGAAGCACCCCCGTGAAGGAGACGTTGCTGAAAGCGAGGCGCAGCGCTTTATACCCCAAGCCGACGTAGTGGCCATAACCGGAAGTGCTTTCGTCAACCATACCATCGAGGGCTTGCTCAATCTCCGCGGCCCAAATGCGTATGTTATTGTCCTCGGCCCAACCGCTCCGCTTTCTCCCGTGCTCTTCGACTACGGTGTGGATGTTATCTCAGGCACCAAGGTAATCGATCCGGAAACGGTGTTACGTCACGTGAGCCAGGGCGCCACCTTCCGCCAGATTAAGGGCGTTAGACTACTTACAATGAAGAAACAATAGTGGTAAGAACTTAGGTAAATATATATACTAGATAGGAGGTGATTAGCATGCCGTATGGATTTGGTTACGGTCGAGGCTTCGGGTTTAGAGGCAGCTCTCCTCCCTGGCCCTACGTCGGCAGGGGAAGGGGAGGACTCCCCAGGTGCGGGTACTATGGAGCATATGCGGCTCCCCCCTACACGCCCGGGCCAACGCCCTATCCCCCCTACGGTGGTGGGGCAGGGGGCACAGGTTACTATGGCGGGCCAGCGGCCTACGGCGCTACGCCGTACGCACCCCAGATGAGCCGCGAACAGGAGCTCGACTTCCTCAAGGAAGAGGCAAGCGCAGTAAAAACGCAGCTCGATGAGCTCGAAGCCAGAATAAAGGACCTAGAGAGTGAATAAGCCAAAAAAAGCAGTGTCGCCACTGAGGGCGGGTATTCGAGCTTCTCGCGCCTGCCCTCAGCCAGACAGCAGGGGAGGTAAACCGTGAAAATAGCGATCTCAGCAACAGGTCCCAGCCTGGATGCCGATGTAGACCCTCGATTCGGCAGGTGCCAGTATTTCATCATCGTCGATCCTGACACCCTGGAGTTCGAAGCTTTAGAAAACACCAGTCAGATGGCCTCTGGCGGAGCCGGGATTGCCAGCGCACAGGCGGTGGCTAACAAAGAGGTGCAAGCAGTGCTTACCGGCAACTGCGGCCCCAACGCCTATCAGACCCTGGAAGCAGCCGGCATCGAGGCGATCACAGGTGTCTCCGGCAAGGTTCGCGATGCCATAGACGGGTATAAATCAGGCAGATTTCAGTCAATCTCGGGGCCATCTGTAGATGCCCACTTCGGCATGGGTGGTGGCGGTACAGGAATGGGAGGCGGCATGGACACGGGTAGAGGCATGGACACGGGTAGAGGTATGGGGATGGATCGAGGCATGGGACGCGGTATGGGCATGGGTAGAGGTATGGGGATGGGACCCGGCATGGGCATGGGACCCGGCATGGACATGGGGCCCGGTATGGGCATGGGACCCGGCATCCTTGATCAGGAGCTTGAGGCGCTCAAAGCCCAATCGCAGATGATAAGTCAGCAACTGAGCGAGATTATGCGCCGCCTCGACGATCTTGAGAAAAAAGGTAAATAAGAAAGTCATTTATTCGCTGGAGGTGTTATCATGCCTAGAGGAGATGGAACAGGCCCACCAGGGGGTGGCGGCCCCGGATCTGGCAGGGGCATGGGTGGACGAGGGCAAGGGCAAGGGCGAATGGGCGGAACACGGCCCGGCGCAGGACCCAGCGGGAACTGTGTCTGCCCCAGTTGCGGGGCGAGTGCCCCACATCAAGCGGGAACTCCCTGCTACAACATGAACTGCCCCCAGTGCGGCACCAAGATGGTGAGAACATAAGGCATAATATCCACCGCGAGCCTAAAATAGTCGCTGGATATTTAGCGGTGGGTATTTATCAGCAGTGAGACTGCTGTCCGGGAGACTTATCCCAAACAACTTTCTTTTGGAGGGAAGGCCGTGGCAACTGAAGAGCAGATAAGGGAAAGCCTCGACGAGGTACTTGTCCCCGGCGCGATGCGCAGCCTGGTGAAGCTCAATCTGGTTCGCGACATCGTGCTTTCCGATGAAAAGGCAACCGTCACCCTCGCCTCGGCAGCCTTGAACCCTCAGACCCAGGACTGGCTCAAAGCCAAGGTGGCCGAGGTCATAACCGGGCTCGACGGGATAAAGGAAGCAGAGATAAACTTCGTGGAGGCAAGCACCAAAGAGCTCAACGATATCCGCAATGTAGTCGCCATTATGAGCGGCAAGGGCGGCGTAGGCAAGTCACTGATGACCAGCCTTACTGCGCTTTCGTTGGCACGCCGTGGGTATGAAGTGGGCATCCTCGATGCCGACATCACAGGCCCCAGCATACCCAGGATGTTCGGCATAGTCGGCCGCCCTGCTGGCAGTGAGACGGGAATCATGCCAGCGCTATCTAAGGTAGGGATCGAGATAATGTCCATCAACCTCCTCCTGCCTCATGAAGACGATGCCGTTATCTGGCGTGGCCCTCTCATCGGCAAGGTTATTACACAGTTCTGGGAGGACGTGCTGTGGGGCAAGCTCGACTATCTCCTGGTGGACCTGCCGCCGGGAACGGCCGATGCTCCCCTGACCGTGATGCAGACACTCCCCCTATCGGGCATAATAATCACCTTCACGCCACAGGAATTGGCCGCTATGGTAGTCAGGAAGGCTGTGCAGATGGCTCAGAAAATGAACATTCCCATAAAGGGTGTGGTAGAGAATATGAGCTACTTTATCCTGCCTGACAGCGGCAAGCGCATAGAGCTCTTCGGCAGCAGCAAGGCGCAGAAGATGGCAATTGACGCAGGGGCTCCTTTGCTGGGGCAATTTCCCGTCGACCCGGAGATCGCAAAGCTCTGTGACGATGGCAACATAGAGCGCTACGACTCTGAGGAGCTCAACAGTTTCGCCGATGCCTTCCTGAAGGCCATGTAGTACGGAGACAAGCGAAGCGGAGATGGAGAATGAGGGTCTGCATAGTCGGCGGAGGTGGGGGCGCTAGCAATGCCGCTAACGTGATTCGTCGTCTGGACAAGGATGTCCAGATCGACATATTCACCGATAGGGCTGAGATAGGAAACCAGCCCTGTGAAATCCCCTTCGTCCTCAAAGGAGATTTGCCTTCCTGGGGCGATACTTTTGTATTCAAGCAGAAGTTCTATGGCGAGAGAAACATAAACGTCCACTTTAACACCGAGGTCATCGGTATCATTAGGACAGAAAGACGCCTGACAGCAGGAGAGGAAAGCTTCAACTACGACAAATTGATCTTAGATTTAGGGGCCATCCCTACTATACCTCCCATACCAGGAATAGATGGCGAGAATGAATTCGTCTTAACCACTAACTTGAAAACCGCCAGGGTCTTCGAGGAAGCCATATCCAAGTACTCAACAGCAGCTATAATAGGCACCGGACAAATTGCCCTGGAGATAGCCGCTATCCTCAAGGCGAAGAATTACGAGCGGGTATACCTGCTTGGCCGTTCCGATAGCCTTCTGCGAGCCTACCTGGACAAGGATATGGCTGAAAGGATCGAGGCAAGGGTACAGGACAATGGAATTGACCTGATCCTTTCAGCAAAGATAGACAGCATCGCGAGTCAAAACGGCAAAAAGGCGCTTTCTCTCTCCGACAGGGAACTGGAGGTAGACTTTGTCTTCTTCGCCACCGGCTCCCGTCCCAATACGGAGCTAGCCCAAAAGGCAGGCCTCAAGATCGGAGTAACAGGAGGAATCGTTGTCAACGAATACCTCCAAACCAGCGACCCGGATATCTACGCCATCGGCGATTGTATCGAGAACTGGGATGCAATTTTGGGCTTAAAAAGGCTCTACCAGACGGCAACCAGCGCTGCCAAGGGTGGGAGACTGGCTGCCACCAATATAGTCCTGGGCAATGTACTACCATACGAAGGGACTACGATGCCTTTCGTTATGGAGACTTTTGGCTATCAGGTGGGAACCGCGGGGTTCACAGAGAGCTATGCCCGAGAGAAGAACCTGGATGTAGTCTCCAACATAATGACCACCGCCACTCGCCGCCGTGCATTTGGGGGCAAGACCATCCATATCAAGCTCATCGCCGACCGCAAAACCCGAACCCTGGTAGGGGCACAGCTCACTTCGGAGGAACTGGTGGCCGGGAAGATCGACAGGCTGGCTGTTGCCATCGCCGAGAAGATACCAGTTGAGAGATTGGCTCTAATCGATACTTGCTACCATCCGACCGTCGGCACAGCTTACGAGCCTATAGTAATGGCACTTGATGAATTAAGACTAACGCTTGATAATATTAGATAGAAACAAGTTATGATTCTCAAGGGGGGATTTAATGTCTTCGGAGTTAGATAAGGCCTTGGAAGAGATACAAAGAGAGCTCTGGGCTGACTACACCGAAACAGTCATTGACCATGCTCAAAACCCCAGAAACGTGGGAAGGATTCCAAACGCCGATGGGTCGGCGATCGTAACCGGCCCCTGTGGGGACACCATGGACATCTGGCTAAAGGTTAAGGACAACACAATCAAGGAAATCACCTTCTGGACCGATGGCTGTGGAACCAGTATCGCCGCGGGAAGCATGGTCACCGAGATGGCTAAGGGGAAGAGCGTAATCCAAGCTTCAAAGATCAGGCAGCAAGACGTGCTGGACGCTTTAGGAGGACTGCCTGAGGACAGCGTTCACTGCGCTTTACTGGCAGCAAACACCCTCAACGCGGCAATCAAGGACTATCTGGCCTATAAAAACGAGCCGTGGAAACGAGATTACCGAAAGCAAGAATGAAATAAAAGCCGTTAGGTGGGTGTAGCGCAGTGAAACCCACCGCCTGGATATACGTTCGCCCTGAGCCTGTCGAAGGGCCGTTCATGGTTCGACAAGCCTGTCCCATCAAGGGAGAGGTATCCACAATCCTCCCTCCCGGGAGGTAGTTAGAGAGAGGGAGAACCAGTCGCGGGAATGACAGAATCATGTCTCTCCTGCGAAGCTTGTGCCTGCGAAAGCAGGTAGCAGGAGTCCAGGCAGTTAAAAGAATGTCAGGTATTTTCTTTTTAAAGACAACATTAACTATTCAGCGTCCCCTGTTATAATGCGTTTTAAGATAGGATGCGTCTAACCCGAGGCAATGTTATGGTAAGTATCGAGCTCACTCCAACCCTCGCCCACTGTATAGAAACCACAGCGAGGCATGAATTCTCGAAGGCCGCCAATCAGTACATGCAGAGGGGAGAGGGGGATGAGGAACTCGAAGAGAAGATAGAACTCCTCAGGGCATTTTTGGAATCGATGGATTTCAAGGAACTGAGAAGGAGAAGTGAAAAGCACCTGATAGAAGGGAAAACTGTCAGGTTCATATTGTACCTGGAGGACGGAAAACCCAGGTGCGAAATGAAGGTGGGGAAGTAGTTCGCGATGAGCTCTATTATCTATGGCCCTGTCTCATCCTGGCGGTTGGGTCGCTCGCTGGGCATTGATATGTTATCCACCGAAGGCAGTACCTGCTCCTTCAACTGCATCTATTGCCAGTTGGGGAAGACCGTCCGCCCTCTGGTCGAGCGAAGGGAATTCGTAACACTGGTTGATTTGGCGGAGGAACTGGAAAAGGTGAAGGATGTGCCTGCCGATTATGCTACTTTCTCCGGCACAGGCGAGCCGACCCTGGCCAGCAATCTAGGCAAGGCGATAGAGATGGTCAAATCAACTCTGAAGCTGCCGGTGGCGGTGCTTACCAATTCCTCGTTTATGCCCAGGAAAGCCGTGTGCCAGGAGCTTGCACTCGCTGACGTAGTGATAGCGAAACTCGATGCCCCGGACGAGCAGAGATTCCATGCAGTCAATAGGCCCCTCTGCAGGTATACTTTTGATGAAGTACTGCAGGGCATCAGGCGCTTCAAGGCAGAGTATAACGGCAAGCTGGCGCTTCAAATGATGTTTGTTGAGGCGAACAGGGACTGCGCTCCGGAGATGGCACGAATAGCCAGGGAACTATCGCCTGACGAGGTGCAGATCAATACCCCGCTGCGACCCTGCGCTGTAAAGCCCTTATCCCCTGAGGTGCTCGCTGCCATACGTGATGAGTTCGGCGGCTTGGGGAGAGTGGTAACAGTGTACGAAGCGGAAAAGCCCTCTGCCACCCCTCTAAGTATGGTCGAAACCCTGAAGCGAAGACCAGAGCTTTAGGTGCATATCCCCCAAACGATTTTAACCCCCACTACTCACCCCAACTGACGGCGAATCCTCGTTCAACAGGGACATTTGACCAACCATCAGTGCCAAGCTACAATGTCGGTGGCCTTATCAAGTTTGACCTCTATCAGAACTTCTCATGCGGAGAAGATATCTCCGCTGAACCAATCGGAGCCACCAGCTAAGACAAATCAAACATGACTTGAGGTGCATTTGACCAACCCTGGTCCATCAGCAACAGCCAAAGGGCATGAAGCTAAGTGGCTGATCCTAACAGCGGTAATGCTGGGTAGCTTCATGGGGCCTCTGGACGGAAGCATAGTCAACACCGTCCTCCCCGACATAACCAGGTTCTTCGAAACCGAGATCTCGATAGCTCAATGGGTGCCGACAGTCTACCTGCTGACCATTAGCTGCCTCATCCTGCTGTATGGCCGACTGGGGGACATGATTGGATACAAGAGGATTTTCCTCTGCGGCCTGGCTGCTTTCACAGTGGCTTCGATTCTATGCGGTCTTTCGCAGAGCATATGGATGCTCATCGCGTTTAGAGCCGTGCAGGGGCTTGCAGCCGGCAT
>DAOUTY010000110.1 GCA_030668425.1 Chloroflexota bacterium | reverse complement strand
GGATAAGGAATACTGTCACATTGAGAAGCTGGCTAACCTGGACCAGCTTCCGCACCCCTTCGGTTTCAAAGTGGCCTGCTTTCCGGTAAAGCTCACCGGCGGAAGCGCCGGCTGGAGCCGCGTTGTCGCCGTGTTAGAGGACTAACTGGAGCCTCTGGAATTCATCTCAGCGGGAGGTGAAGACATATGGCTGAGCAAAAAGAGGAAAACCCCGCAACCGATGCTGCCCAGGGGGTTTGCGGGAAGGCTTACACTTATAGGAATGAATATCGGTCACAAGTCCATATACTCAAAAGTGGCTAAAGTCCTGGAACTTCGACCGGAGGATGACCTGCTTGAGGTTGGTTGCGGAAATGGCTACTTCCTGAAGAAATTCGCCTCACATGTCCACAGCGTTGCTGGCTTGGACCTATCCGAGCTATCGGTCAAAATGGCAAAGGAAAAACATAGAGACCGAATCAGGGCAGAGACCGCAGAGTTCGTTCAGGGAGAAGCATCACAGCTTCCGTGGGAGGATGGCAAGTTCAGCGTTGTTATAACAATGGGTTCCTTTATTGCGTTTCCCAAGCCTTTGGAGTCGCTGAAAGAAATGCGCCGAGTGCTGCGTCCTGGAGGAAGAGTACTCGTCAGCATAGAATGGAATGCTGAAGATGGACTGGATCATACGAGAGAAGTCAAAGGGTATGGAATGTGGCTATGGACAGAGGACGATGTGCGAGCCGTGATGAAAGAGGCTGGATTCTCTGATATATCCATCACCTATGGAAAGGGATTAAAGATGCCCAAGCTAATGATCGCAAGTGCAGTGAAATAGTAGCGGGCAAAAGTTAAATTAAAGATTCCCTCAAATTCGCTTATTGGCGAATTCCCTCCATCCACGAGACACTGTTCAGGTTCTGAGCTTTCGAGCCCAGCAACCGGACATGTCTAAATGCCTGGTCATTTGGACATGCCCGGCCTGCCGCGGGAGCTTGGCCTCCCACCCTCTCAGCGAATATGGAGGTAAAGTCAACATTATTGGCCTTTACTATCAGATTTGGTTTAGTTATACTCGGTGTACTCTTGTCTTGTTTTGCGAAGGAGAGTCTGGATGAAGGCCTTGATACTGGCTGGCGGCTCAGGGACGAGGCTAAAGCCGATTACCCATACTATACCCAAGCAGCTTCTACCTGTGGCCAACAAGCCGATCCTGTTCTACGTCATGGATCAGATCAGAGAGGCGGGCATCACAGATATCGGTATCATCATCTCTCCTGAAACAGGCTCCTACATCAAGGAAGCGGTTGGTGATGGCTCCCGATGGGATAGCAGGATTACCTATGTTCTCCAGTCCGACCCTCTAGGGCTGGCACATGCTGTGAAAACGGCGCGGGATTTCCTGGGCGACTCTTCATTTCTCATGTTCCTCGGTGATAACCTGATCGAGGGCGGTGTTAAAAGCTTCGTTCAGGAGTTCGATGATCATTCTCCCGATGCCCTGGTCCTTCTCAAGGAAGTACCGGACCCTCGCCTTTTCGGTGTGGCCGAGCTTAATGGGAAGGGTGAGGTGATTCACCTCGTGGAGAAGCCAAAGGACCCCAGAACAAATCTTGCTCTGGTGGGGGTTTATCTCTTCACACCTGAAATCCACAGCGCGATTGGTCAGATCAAGCCTTCCTGGCGCGGTGAACTGGAGATAACTGATGCCATTCAGAAGCTACTCGAAATGAACAAGGAGATCAGGAGCCACATTCTTACGGGGTGGTGGCTCGATACAGGTAAAAAGGACGACCTGTTGGAAGCGAACGGGATTGTCCTCGATAGCCTGCTCAAGCGGGATGTGAAGGGAAAGATCGACCCCGAGAGCAAGATCGTGGGCAGGGTAGAGATAAAGGAGGGCACGAGTGTTGAGAATAGCACTGTTCGAGGGCCCGTGTCCATTGCCGAGGGGTGTCAGATCAGGAACTCCTTTATTGGCCCCTTCACCAGTATAGGGGCGTGTACAACAGTGGAGGATTCGTCAGTGGGACATTCGGTGATTCTGGAGAACAGTCGCATTCACCGAATTGAGCGTCTGGAGGATAGTCTCATCGGCACGGGTGTTGAGCTCAAGAAGGCTGACGAGAGGTTCAAAGCGGTGAAGCTCTTTGTGGGCTGTGACTCCAGTCTGGAATTGTAGGAGGCCGAAATGGAGTATATATCAGGGGTCAAAGTGCGAAAGCTTCGCCTCGTCCCCGATGACCGAGGTTGGCTAATGGAGCTGTTACGCACGGACTGGGAGGAATTTGAGCAATTCGGCCAAGGTTATGTTACCACGTGCTATCCCGGCGTGGTCAAGGCCTGGCACTACCATAAGGGACAGACCGACCACTTCACCTGCGTCAGCGGGGTAGCCAAACTCGCTTTATATGATGCCCGCGAGGACTCGCCGACAAAGGGCATGGTAAATGAATTCTACCTCGGAACCCTGAATCCTATCTTGGTAAAGATCCCGTGTCATGTTTACCATGGTTTCGCTGCTGTGGGCAGTGAGACGGCCATGATAATCAATTTTCCCACTGCACTTTACAACTATGAAAAGCCCGATGAATACCGCGCTCCATATGATGATCCTGCTATCCCCTATAAATGGGAGGTAACGATGGGATGAAGGTACTGGTAACAGGCGCCGGGGGAATGCTGGCGAATGACCTAGTTTCCTTACTCGCCGAGCGCGGTTACGAAGTCTTCGCGCCACCCGAAGACATGCTTGACGTGACCCATTTGGACGTAGTGAGGGCTGTGGCCGATAGCTGCGAACCGGAGATCATTGTTAACTGCGCTGCCTATACCAAAGTTGATGATGCGGAGACGGAGGAGCAGCAGGCGCTCACGGTGAACGGCTTTGGAGTTCAGAACCTCTGCCTTGTATGCCAGGAGAGAGACATTCCTCTAGTACATTTCAGCACCGACTATGTCTTCGATGGCACCAAGGAAGGCCCCTATACGATCTATGACGAGCCCAACCCAGTGGGCGCGTACGGACGCTCCAAGCTGTTGGGGGAGAAGTACATATTGTGGCTTCTCAGCAAGTTCTACCTGATTCGCACCACCTGGATGTTCGGAACCTATGGCAGAAACTTCATCGATACCATGTTGGAGATCGGACAAAGGCAGAAGAAGATATCGGTGGTTAATGATCAGAGGGGTTGCCCCACGTGGACACGGCACCTTGGGGAGGCTGTCGTTGGCCTTATTGGAACAGAAAGGTATGGGGTATATCATATAACCAATTCCGAGCCCACCACCTGGTTTGACTTCGCCCAGGAGATATTCCGCCTCTCCGGTATGGATATAGAGTTAGTCCCTGTAACCTCGGATCAGTTCCCCACACCGGCCAGGAGACCCCTGAACAGTGTTCTGGACCCCTTCCCCCTTCCGCAGCTTCTGGGAAGAGAGATGCCTTCCTGGCGAGAAGGGCTGAGGGAGCACTTGAAGCAGAGGAATATGGTAAAAAAGAAGGGGTTTAAGAGTAAAGGAAAATGAAGCTACTAGTAACTGGCGGTGCTGGCTTTATTGGCTCCAACTTCGTTCATTACATCTTGCAGGAACATCCTGACTACGAGGTAGTGAACCTTGATGCGTTGACCTATGCTGGCAGGCGGGAGAATCTTGAAGGAGTGATGGATAATCCCAGGCATAAGTTTGTCCAGGGAAGAATCGAGGACGGCGATCTTGTGGGGCAATTGATGGAAGGCATCGACGTAGTGGTAAACTTCGCCGCCGAATCCCATGTCGATAGAAGCATACTTGAGCCCCAGGTGTTCATCGTAACCAATGTTCTGGGTACGCAGGTTTTGCTCGACGCTGCGCTGAAGTGGGAAGTGAAGCTTTTCTATCAGATCTCCACCGATGAGGTCTATGGCGCACTTGAGCTTGATTCAACAGAGAGGTTTACCGAGGATTCTCCCCTCTGCCCCAACTCCCCCTATGCTGCCAGCAAGACCGCCGCCGATCTGCTCGTTCGAGCGTATCACCGAACTTTTGGGCTGCCCGTGGTCATCTCGCGTTGCAGCAATAACTATGGGCCGCGGCAGCATCCGGAGAAGTTCCTTCCCACTGTCATCCTGAATGTTTTGCACGACAAGCCAGTTCCTATCTATGGTGACGGGCTCTACGTGCGTGACTGGATTCACGTTATCGACCACTGCCGTGCGATAGACCTTATCATGAGTGAAGGCAGAATAGGGGCAATTTACAACATAGGCACTGATAATGAATGGGCCAACATAGACCTCGCGAAGAAGATACTGCAGATACTGGGGAAGTCTGAGGATTTGCTCCAGTCTGTCACCGACCGCCCCGGCCACGACAGACGCTACGCCCTGGTTGGCGACAAGCTGAAACGTGAACTAGGTTGGAAACCCTCCATCTCCTTCGACCAGGGCCTCACCGAGACCGTCAACTGGTATTCTTAAATTGGCAAGTGACCTCACGAGTCCCATCCGGGGACTTCAGAGCACATCACTGTCTTAATCCCCTTGAGATCGCATCTTCATACTTGTGTCCTTTTTCACGATACACGTTGCGTTATTTGAGAGCAGAGGTTTTTTTGCGTCTTGTCGTTCCTTGTGTGGGGAGAAGAGGTTTCGCAAATAGGGGTGGCCAATGTGACAATAGTGGCCCTGATAATACGGAAGCGTGCTACTATACGAGCCCGCGCGTTTTCTTCAACCTGTCGGTCAGCATTGGCACCACCTGGAACAGGTCGCCCACGATTCCATATGTGGCCACCTCGAAGATAGGTGCATGCGGGTCTTCGTTGATGGCGACAATGACCTCGGCCGTCTGCATGCCGGCCAGGTGCTGTACTGCGCCGGAGATGCCGCAGGCGACATAGAGCTTGGGGCAGACCGTCTTTCCTGTCTGGCCAACCTGGTGTGGATAGGGAATCCAGCTGTCATCTACGGGGGGACGTGACGAGCCCAACGCCGCCCCCAGCGCGTCAGCAAGCTCCGCTACTATCTGGAAATTCTCCGGTTTCCCCAGGCCGCGGCCGCCGGAGACAATGATCTCCGCTTCGTCCAGCTTGACTCTTTCGGACAAGTCCTCAACGAAATTGAGCAGCTTTGTCCTGGCGGTGACAGATTCCTTGTCAAAGTCCACCTTAATTATCTCTCCCTGTCGCCCCTCGTTCGGTGCTCCCCTCTTGAACACGTGGGGGCGGACAGTGGCCATCTGAGGCCTTCTGGCCTGGCACATGATGGTGGCCATGACGTTGCCACCGAAGGTGGGGCGTGTCTGCAGCAGGAGCTTGCTCTCGGGTTCGATGTCGAGGCCGGTGCAGTCTGCGGTGAGCCCCGTATAGATGATGGAGGCGACCCTTGGCATAAATGAGCGGCCCATCGCGGTAGCACCGGCGAGAAGTATCTCCGGCTTGCGCTCGCGGATCAAAGCAACTAGCGCTGCGGTGTAGTAATCCTCCTGGTGATCCGCCAGCGCAGGATCGTCTACCAGATAAACCTTGTCAGCGCCATAGGTAATGAGATGATCAGTTCCTTCGACATTATGGCCGAGACATACCGCGGATAGTTCGGTCCCCAGCTTATCCGCCAGCTTTCGTCCCTCTGCCAGGAGTTCGTAAGCAACGCTTTTCAGCCTGCCATCTCGCTGCTCGGCGAAGACCCAGACTCCCTGAAAGCCCTCGCTAACCGCTTGCTCTGCTTCCTCGATGATTATGGCATCGAAGTCACAGGCTTCCACGCAGGCGCCGCAGAGATTGCAGCCTTCCTTGATCTGTGCTGTGTCGTCAACAACCTCTATCACGCCGAAGGGGCAGACGGGCTCGCACGCGCCGCAGCCGGTGCATTTATCAGGGTCGATCTGTATTCCCATGCTTCTCTTCACGTTTGATCAATCTTCAAGCAGTGGTAGGGTGGGTGGAGCGTAGCGAAACCCACCCTTT
Organism: Chloroflexota bacterium; assembly: GCA_030668425.1. Classification (GTDB taxonomy): domain Bacteria; phylum Chloroflexota; class Dehalococcoidia; order SZUA-161; family SZUA-161; genus DAOUTY01. The sequence continues at coordinate 149 of DAOUTY010000110.1, read as the reverse complement.
TGGCCACATTTTGGAAGGTGGGTTCCATTTCATTTCACCCACCCTACCTGCTCTCAGAGTCATTGCGAGCGGAGCGAAGCAATCGCATCGCCTTTTGATCCACCCGGCCCTGAGATTGCTTCGTCGCTACGCTCCTCGCAATGACAGGT
>DAOUTY010000170.1 GCA_030668425.1 Chloroflexota bacterium | reverse complement strand
GAGACGCCCCCGGCCATGGAGCGCAGGATTCGTGTTCTCTCAGAGATAGGCGGGTGAGTGCTGCTAAGATCGGTCGCTGGTTTTCCTTTCCTGCGGAAGGGATTGATGATGTACATTGGAGCTGTAGCCTTGTTGGCCGACTTCAGCTCGGTGGTCGAACCACCGAGTTTCTCCAGTGCGGAGGCTAATCCCTCCGGGTATCTGGTATACAGGGCGGAAGACGCATCGGCCAGGTATTCCCTCTTCCTTGAGATGGCAAAATATATCAATCGGGCGAGAATCGGCGCCAGTATCATCAACGCTATTCCTATGATGAGGATTATCGCCTGCGCACTACCGCCTCCCCCCGATGAGCTTCTCCGGCCACCGGTCATAGAGCTGAAGAAGAGCATGTATGTAGCGTAATAGGCCAGAATGACGATAGTCCCCAGAAGGATACTGCACAATGACATCAGGAGCACGTCACGGTTCTTTATATGAGCCAGTTCATGGCCAATGACACCCTGCAGTTCATCACGGTTGAGCTTTTGCAGAAGTCCCGAGGTTATGGCGACAGAAGCTCGCTTGGGATCCCGGCCGGTGGCGAATGCATTCAACGCCGGGTCGTCGATAATATAGATGTCGGGCATCTTCTCCAGGCCGGACGCAATCCTCATTTCCTCAACTATGTTATAGAGGCGGGGATGGTCATCACGCTCTATTTTCCTTGCCTTGGAGAGCGCCAGCAATATATTGTCCCCTTGAAAGAAGGCCACCATGTTCATTATCCCCCATACCACCAAGGCAATAATCAGCCCGCCGATACCATTGTCCAGAAAGGCCAATCCCAGGAAATACCCAATCAAAAGCAGCAGCATCAACATCCCTGCCACCAGCACTACCGACCTGATTTCATTCGATCTAATCTGCTGCCACATATTTGATTCTCTCGGTTAAGTGAAGCTAACCTTGGGCACTTCCCTCTCCGCAGGCGCCTCCACCTCAAAAAACTCGCCGGCTTGGAAACGGGTTATGCTCGCTATTATGTTGGAGGGGAACATCTGGGTCTTATTGTTATAACCCAGTACTGAATCGTTGTAGAACTGGCGTGAAAAGCTTATCTTGTTCTCCGTAGAGGTCAGTTCCTCCTGGAGAGCGAGGAAGTTCTGGTTGGCCTTCAGGTCAGGGTAATTCTCAACCACGGCCAGCAGCTTGGAAAGTGCCCCACTGAGATCAGCCTCAGCTTTGGACTGGGCCCCAACGCCCTTGCCGATTGCGCCCTGCGCCAGATTGCGGGCATTGGTAACTGCTTCCAATGTCCCTCGCTCGTGCGCCGCATAGCCTTTGACCGTCTCCACTAGGTTGGGGATGAGGTCGTGCCTTCTCTTGAGCTGGACGTCGATCTGCGCCCAGGCGTTCTGCACCTGGTTGCGCAGCCTTACCAGGCTGTTATAGGTCCCAGCGAAGAAGAGGAGAAGAACTACTACGATGCCGATAATGACCCAACCTGCTATTGGCATGAAACACCTCCGTAACAGTTTCCTTTTTTATTAATTCCAGGACTCAAACCCAAATCAATAGAATATGGTATCCCAGCTACATCTTCCAGGCCCGGTTTAGTCCCGGGCTTGGAACACCTCTCCCAGGAAGGTGATAACGCGCCCCTGAGAGTCCGACTCCTCCGACGGCTTGTCAGGTAGCTGTGTTATCAACTGGCCAACCTCACCCTTATCAAACCACAGCCCGTCTCCCCGCGGGCAGGCATCGATAAGCACCTCTGGCTTATGACCCACAGTCGCCTTTTTCATTTTCTGGCCACAGATCGGGCACTTGCGCTTCTTCTCCGCTGACTTGGCTTCGGGTGAGGTGAGGACACTATCCAGAGATAAGCTGGGGCCTTCCAGCTGCATGGTCTCCAGTAAAAGCTCCAATTCTCCGGCATCGAACCAGACCCCCGAGCAGTCCACGCAATAGTCAAGCTCGATCTGCTCATGCTCGACCACTATCATTGGGATGCTGCATGCGGGACACTTCATGGGGTAATCTCCAAAAGGTGTTAATCGAAAGTGTAGACAAAGAACGAAGCTATGTCAAGGAAAGCACGTGGATACTGAGTTGCGGTCAAGCGATAGGACTACAAGACCTCCTCATAGACTTTCAGTGTCTCCCTGGCCGCAACTTCCCAGCTAAAGGACTCTTCGATCCTTTTTCTCGCTGCTTCGCCCATCCTTTGTCTTAGAGGCCTATCTGCGAGAAGGCGCTTTATCGCTGCTGCCAGCGCTGGTGGGTCTGCCGGGGGCACCAGCACCCCAGAACCATCCGATCCCACTATCTCGGGCAATGCACCGGCCCTACTTGCTATGACCGGGGTGCCGCAGGACATAGCTTCGGCGGCAGGCAATCCAAAGCCCTCGTAGAGGGAAGCGGTAACTGCAATCTCCGCCGAGGAGTAGAGTCTGACCAGCTCGTCTGTGTCCAGAGACCCAGTGAAAGTAACTCTGTCGGCGATCCCTAGCTCCTGTACTAGCTTGGCACCATAGCCGTTGCCGGGACCCTGGTCACCGACCACACTCACCTTCACGTCGACCTCGCCCTTTAGTAGTTGCATTGCTTTCAATAGATATGGAATGCCCTTGTTCTTGTCCTGAACCTTGCCCACTATCACCAGGCTATTGGGCTCTTTCTCGACATAGTCGAGTCTCCGGAAAATGCTGGTATCGATGCCGTTATGTACTATTCTTACTCTGCCTTTGCGTAGTTTGAAGGCTCGAATCGTGTCCCCTGCCGACGTTTTCGATACCGTTATCACCCTCTCCATTCTCCTGCTCACGATGCCCTGCATAATGAGGAAGGAATAGAATAGGGCCCATCTGAGCCTGCGCCGCCAGGTCTCGGACTCGGCTAAGGCAGCCGCCAGATCGGCGGTTATGGGGTGATGTATCGTGGCGACGATGGGCACGCCCAGGCTCTTCGCCAGCAGCATACCATAGCCCAGCGTCTGGTTGTCATGGATAATGTCAAACCGCTCATGACACATGAGGTCGCGCAGCCTCAGATATGCCCTAATGCTGAAGGTAAATATATCGGGGAAGAAGCCGATGTGTACCGCCGCGGCTTCGCAGAAATTAATGGGGGTGAATATGCGGAGAGGGCTGGACAGCATGGAGAAACCGTTTGTCTCATACAGGTTCAGTGCTTCGAGCTTATGCAGCTTCACCCCATCGGGGGGTGTGAGGTAGGGGGGGCCTGAAATCACGCTGACTTCGTGGCCCAGTTCATAGAGGGCTTTGGCCAGGTAGTATACGTACACTCCCTGGCCGCCGCAGTACATGTTGCCCCTGTAGGTTAGGAGGCATATCCTCATTTGCGCTTTTTATATGCGATGCCGAGCAACTTGTCAAGTAGGGACGAGGTAACCTCGCCCCTACGCCAAAAACCGATGAAACGCTATTTAACTTGCCTTCTACCTGATCTCAAAGACGTGTCCTCTTCACAGATAACACCATATATGCTAATATTCGCACAAGACATGTAGGGACGAGGTGACCTCGCCCCTACACCAAGAAACCAATGAAATACTATCTAGATGAAAATCAACGTAAATCCACGCGGTTACGCGGCTACGATTACACCCAGGCAAGTGCTTATTTCATAACTATATGCACTCATACCAGGGAATGCTTATTAGGTGAAGTGGTAAACGGTGAGATGCGACCAAACGAATACGGCAACATTGCGAACGCCCGCTGGAACGAAATACCGGTTCATTTTTCAGACGTGGGAACAGACAGCTTTGTCGTTATGCCAAACCATATCCACGGGATTATCGTATTAACCGATGATTGTAGGGGCGGGGTAACCCCGCCCAATTGGGTCACCACGCTCGATAAAACGGGCACGGAGACCGTGCCCCTGCGGAAGCGTACATTGGGCCAAATCGTCGCATATTTCAAGTATCAAACAACCAAATCGATCAATCAAATTCGCAGTACACCCGGAGTGCACGTATGGCAACGTAATTACTACGAACATGTGATACGAAATCAAACCGATCTTGAGGAAATCAGGGAATACATTGTGAACAACCCCCTGAAATGGGATTTAGATAGGGAAAACCCCAATAATGTAGGGGCGAGATCCTAGTACAGACGCTATCCGTTGTAGGGGCGAGGTGACCTCGCCCCTACTTGTCTAAAAACAACCACCGATTGGCCCAAGGCCTCGCCCCTACTCTGCGACCACCATCGCCTGCCCCAGCGTCTCGCCCCTTATCTCGGGCTTGTAGTAGGAATACGCCTCAGAGGTGACGCCCTTAGCCTTGACAGGATACACCGCCTTTACATCGAAGGTGAAAGCCACGATGTC
>DAOUTY010000234.1 GCA_030668425.1 Chloroflexota bacterium | reverse complement strand
TCGCGCCAAGGCGGGTGTTTATGATGCGTGTCAGGTCGTAGATGTCGTTCGAGAGCTCTAGAAGCTGCTCCAGGGTGACTTCGTTTCCAGTTACATATTTATAGAAGTTCTCGTAGTGCAGTTCACTCAGCCCAAGTTCAATCCAGGGCAGGCGGCAGACGCCGAGCATGTCAAACAAAGGACGCAGTTTCTGGTGATAGATTACGTAGTCAACCTTCTCTTCATCAGACCAGCTCTGCCCCTGTTCCATTTCCCTGGCAATGGTCCAGGCCCGTGCGTGGTGCGCGCCTATGTCCGAGGTGGCATACGCCAGTGCCATCGTTATGCTGGGGCGGCTGTCGTAAGCCGACTGCTCAAGCCCCTTGACATGGAGGACAATCTTGTCCATCTCGGGCCATCTCTCAATGATGCGGTAGGCTCCCCCGGCGAGGATGTCACCGATTCCCTCCCGGTGAGCGATCTTTCTCATTAGTTCAAGTATCGCATCTTCATCTCCCCAGGTGATCTCCCTGTTGTCGAGATCGGAGAGCGAGAGGATACCCTTTTCGTATCCCTCTATTATTGCTGCGACAACACTGCCTGTAGAGATCGTATCTATTCCCAGCTCATCACAGAGTTGATTTGCGGAGAGCACAGCGGCGAAGTTCTCTATTCCCAGGTTTGAACCCAGCATAGCGCATGATTCATATTCCGGCCCCTCGACTACTGTGCCCGTGTATTTCCCGTGCTTTACGAGGCAGATATTGCTGCAGCACATGGGACACGAGAAACACGCGCTGTCGCCTATCTTATAGCTTTCGAGCATCGTTGCGCCGTTGATCTGGTCGTGTTTGGCAAAAACGCTGTCCTTGAAATTGTACGCTGGTAGAATACCCTTCTCGTTCGCATACTCGATAACGTTCATCAAGCCTTCCTGCTGCCACATTTTGAAGTACTTGTGTTCTTTCATGTATTTGCAGGCCTTGTCGTTCTCTGCCATCAGCCCGTTCAGGTCATGGACCGGGAGGTCTTTGTCCCCCCGCACTACGATTGCCTTGAGGTTCTTCGATCCCATGATCGCGCCTATTCCGGTCCTTCCGGCATTACGGCCCCAGTCGGTGTTGACGCAGGCGAACTTCACCATGTTCTCGCCACCCACGCCGATGACGGCTACGTGGACAGCATGTGTGCCCAGCCGTTCCTTGATCATTCCCTCAGCCTCCAGGCAGCTTTTCCCTTTCAATTCGGGCATAGTGAGGATTGTCGTTTCTTCGTTGTCGATGAAAAGGACGGACATCTCCTGTGCTCTGCCTGTAATGGAGAGAAGATCGAGTCCCGCCTGTCGGAGTTCAACCCCGAAGGTACCGCCTATAGAGGAATCGCCATATAGGCCTGTGGCAGGTGAGATGGCAATAAAGGAGTTCTTCCCCGACGATGGCAGGTAAGCGCCGGTGAGCGGGCCCGGGGCGATGACCAGGAGGTTCTCTGGGGCCAGTGGGTCGATCTTGAAATTATGCCTCTTCAGGTTGTCCCAGACCAGCTTGGCACCGAAGCCGCGCCCTCCAATGTACTTTTCCATAAAGGCATCCGAGAGGTCCCTGCGCTCTGCCCTGCCCTTCGTGAGGTCTACATGCAGTTGTTTCTTAAAATATCCACTCTTGATGCTCATAGCTCTTCCTTCCCGATCTCGGCATAGTGGATGATTCTCTTCTCACCCTTATCATAGAACTCAATCTCTTTCATCTGGGCATAGCTCAATACATTGTTGAGACGCTTGGATTCACCCAGGGCAGCCTCGGGTATGAGCTTGAGCGCCCCCTTAGGACATGCCTTGACGCACTCGGGGTCTCCTCCGCACATATCACACTTGATGGGCAGGTCGCAGTCTTCATGGGCGTATATCGCCCCGAAGGGGCATGCCTCTATACATTGATAGCAGGAAATGCACTCCTTCTCGATTAGCTGGACGACCCCGTCAACCCGCCGCAGGGCATCGACGGGGCACACTTGTGCACACGGGGCCACTTTACACTGGCTGCACACAATTGGCATTCTCATAACCGGATGAGGATATGTAGTCAATACTCTTATCGCGGACTTCTTCGGGTTGTTAACACCGAAGTGTTTGATGGCGCATACCAGTTCGCAGATACTGCAACCGGAACACTGCTCTGGAATTACGGCTAGCTTCTTCGACATCAGATAATCCTCCGAACGGCTCGTGGAATCGTTATCCCAGGTGGCGCCCCGAAATCCGCTGGACCCTTGAAATTGCACCTATAAGTCGAGTGCACCCGGGAGAGCGCACAAAGCGGTACATCGATGTGCAGAATACCGTGTAAAGTCGATATTGTCAAACGTGGGCGAGTCGGAACCCAGAATGAGAAGGCTTTTCAGAGATGCAATCCCAAAATAGAGACCTCAATTAAACGCACAGAGGCGAGAGGTGGCCAGGCAGTTGTTAGGCTCAACACCTGATTCTAGGTTGGCACCGGTGCCGGGGGGCAGGTCAAGTTTGTGATGCCCTCGCCTGAACGAAGGCAAGGAACTCGCTGAGCAGTCGGGAGACTACTCTCTCCTTGCGGTAGATGCAATAGAAGTCTCGATTCAGCTTCAGCCCCTCGACGGCAACCTGGTTGACCAGGCCGAGGGCAAGGCTCTTCTTGATAGCCAGATTAGATACGAAAGCGATCCCCGCGCGCGCCTCCACTGCTGAGACCACGGCCTGACTTGTACCCAGAATTAGAGTTGGTGACAGTTGGTCGATTTTGAGTCCGGCCCTGGCTAGCAGTGATTTGAGGCTTCGCTGCGTGCCTGAAGTCCCCTCGCGGAGGATGAGCGACTCTCCTTCCAGTT
>DAOUTY010000102.1 GCA_030668425.1 Chloroflexota bacterium | reverse complement strand
TGACGTCGGTGTAGAAACGGATTGGAGGGTTCTTCACGGAAATCCCGATTTCTTCACCATAACCAAGAAATTTCACAATGCCCTTCAGGGCGGTTCACTCAATCTCACGGACATAAAAAAGCAGCTATACATCCAAGCCAATGAGGCATTTTCAACCTATTTCCACATTGATGCTGATTGTGTGATTGTGCACGATCCTCAGCCGCTGCCACTCATAAAATTCTACAAGAAGAAGGTGCCATGGGTCTGGCGGTGTCATGTAGATTTGTCGGTTCCAGATGAGGCTCTCTGGGATTTCCTTAAGGCGTTTATTATGAGATACGACATAGCTATCATCTCCAGTGAGATGTATAGGAAGGAAGGTTTGCCGGTTGAGCAGAGGATTATTCACCCGGCAATTGACCCGCTGTCGTTGAAGAATATGGAGCTGTCGAAGAAAGATGTATTGAAATATGTGCAGAAGGCTGGCATACCCACGGATAAGCCTCTCATAACGCAGGTTTCGAGGATGGACATCTGGAAAGATCCCGAGGGTTTGCTCGAAATCTTCAAGCTGGTCAAGGAAAAGGTCGATTGCAGATTGCTATACTGCTATGACATGGCCTCAGATGACCCCGAGGGCAATGCGGTGCTTCAAAGAACATATCGCAAGGCCAAGAAGCTGGTGGAAAACGGCGACGTTTTGTTTGTTGTGGGTAATAGCCAGATACTTGTGAACGCTATACAGCGGATTTCAACCGTTCTGGTGCAGAACTCGATCAAGGAAGGATTCTGCCTTTGCGTGACCGAAGGGCTATGGAAGGGTAAACCAGTAGTGGCCACAAAAGTGGGAGGTATCCCCCACCAGCTAGTGGAGGCAGAAAATGGCTTCCTGGTTGATCCCTTGGATAGAGAAGCGTTCGCCGACAGGGTCGTGCAGATCTTGCAGAATCCTGATATGGCAGAGCAGATGGGGAGAAAGGGGAAGGAAACCGTAAGGAAAAACTTCCTTACAACGAGGCTGCTGCTTGATTATCTGGATCTGTTGAATGACGTCCTGTGGGGGTCTAATGGTAATGGGGGGTTGCCTTGTAGCTTGCTGCCGAAGACGCGCGCAACCATCTCGGCTGACTGATAACGTTCATGTTCTCAATCTGGCCCTTTATTCTTCCGTCGGCTTACCTCGCTCCAACCGATGACCCCCAGCAGACACACTCCAGAGCCTACAATCATGTAGAGCGCCTTGGTCTTTATCCCTTGGGCGAAGCCGCTCAGGACATTCTCGATTACTTCGTTGCCCTTCTCGACTATTATGGCTGCTACTCCCTCATATTGCGATGGGTCAAGCATTATTTCTTGTGTCCTTGGTTCTACCAGCCTGGAGTAGATCAGCCCTGTTGCGATGCAAATCGTGAGAGAGGTGAAAAGAAGCACTACGAGTGCCCAGACCAGCCGGGTCCTCCAGCAGCGGCCGCCCAAAAGGCCGATGAAAAAGAGCAATACAAATGCTATGAGCCAAAAGGCCCACAGCCATGCTCTGGCAGTGTCGATCCAGCAGCGTGCTGTATCGAATGAGTTGAGATCTTGCTCGTTGTCTACGATTGCCTCTCTTAGGTCCGACTCGGTTAGGATATATCCGCTCTGTATCCAGCCGCGCACGTCTTCCAGAGTTTGCTCACCGTCGCTGTCCAGTTTATCTATGAGGTCGGCGTCGGTGAAAGTCCAACCCTCGGAGACCCATTGTCGGGCATCCTCCAGAAAGCTCTCGATGTCCTCGCCCAGCAATTGCCTGACTTCGGCAGCGGTGAAAACCCACTGGTCTGGTATATGGTCTCCAATCATCTGGTCGATCGAGCCCGCGATGTCAATGTCAAGCGCGTCTTTGGCTTCCTGATACGATACGCCGAGCGGGCGACAGTAGGGGAGGGTATCGGGGGGCAGCGTCTGCACAATCTGGAGGAACTCCCACATACTGCACGTGGGTAAGCTGTAAAACAGGTCCTGTAGCTTTTCGTCGGCCAAGCCAGTGAGGATGTTGAGGGCGGCTGCTTTTCTGTCGGCCAGGTCAACCGTTGCCTCGATGCTGGCGGCTTCTCCCTTCACGTAGGCGGTTGCGCTGTCGACGATATCTTTGATCTGCGCTTGCACCCAGGAATGGGGCAACGTGTCCTCGATGGCGGAGACGATCTCCCCCTGGCTCAAGCTTATCCCGTACGGGAGGGCTACAGTCAGGCCGAGGTTGGCCTCTATGATTGGTGATATCAGCTCGTCCAGCAGGTAGTCGTAGGTCTCCTGCCTGTCCAGGAGGTCAATTGTAGCGGCTGCCGCTGCATCAACTCGGTCCGCGATGTTGACCGTGATTGTGAAGTGATTAGAATCGCCAGTCAGATACGGCGTCGCGGAGTCGATGGCCGCCTCGCCCTGTGAGGCTAGCCAGTCCTCGGGGACTATCTTTCTGAGAGAGGCTTCGATCTCTTCCTTGCTGAGCGTAAGGGAATAGGGCATCCTGTCAAGGTTGTCGAGCAACTCGTCGGCCAGGTACGATATTGCGTCGCCATAGATATTGGTAAATACATCGCCCCGGATCATATCCTCTTTGATCACCGAGGCAGCGGTCTCTATCCTGTCTCTCAGCACTATGGTATATGTAAAGCTATCGATGTCGTCCAGAAAGTAGGGTAATATCGTGTCGATTGCAGCTTCGATCTGGGCCTGGAGCCAATCGGGAGGCAGAATCTTCCTGGCGATGGAGACGATGTCATCCTTAATTGCGTATATGTCTATGGGTATGTCGGACAAGTCGCCTGTTTCCAGTTCATCCAGTCCTGCTGGCAGAACCTCGTCATAGACGAAGTTGTACAGGTCTGCCTGTTGTATATGGTCCTTGTAGAATTCGGGGTTGCCCGCAGTGTCATTCAGCTGCGAGACCGGCAGAAGGACGATAAGCAGGGCGACGAAGATTATGATCAGGGGAATGGTCAATATCCGTCTAAACCAAATCATAGCCACACCTGGCCTTTTGCATTCCTTCTTCGGTCAATAGTTGGTTCGAAGTGATAACACAAGCCATATTATCCTGCTCAAACATTAGCACACCTGCTATCGGTTATTCAATGGTCCTTTTGTCAGGTTAAATATGGGGAAAAAGTACTCGATGGTCGGACGAAGATATTGCGCTTTGGTTACGGCTTGTGGATGACGGCGCGAGTTGCTCGTTACAAGTTAACAGCCTACTGGCTGCGTTGTCTTGGTCGTCGGTCTCTTGCTAGTAAAGGACGGTCAGCGTAAAATTGGGGACGCGGGATGAAGGGATAGGGAGGATATGGAACGAAGCAAGCATTTCTGCTCTGGCTCATGCTGCACATCGCCCAGGCACACTTTGAATAGGGAAGGTGGAAAGGGATGAACATTGTGCCTGGACTGAAGGAAAAGCTTAGAAAGTACTTCAGCGGGAGACTGGCGCTGATCCAGATCACTGCTGGCGTTGGGGCCGTCGCGGGCAGGTCGGCAGCAGTCTACTTATTACTTGATCAAGAAACATGGATCATGGTACTGGCAAGCATGGCGGGGAGCTTCGCAGGTTATATAAGCTTTTACGCGCTTGGCTATTGGATAACCTTCAGAAGCGACTACAGGGTGTCTGGCCGGTTCATGGCGCTTGACATCGTCAAGCTGCAACTCGTCGAGCAACTGCCCAACATCGGTACCGTGCTTGCCTCAGGGCTGACACAAGGCGCGCTTATCGGAGGAGCAGGGATGCAGCCAGTGCTTGCTGCCAATCTGGGGAGTTGGTTTGGCCCGCAAAAGATTATAAATCTGGCGGCTATGCTTGCCAGCAACACACTTAAGAGAGCCTGGGTCGATGGTAGCTGGAAGCCTATGGTGGTTGTACGGAGCCTGATACAAAATGCCTCGCGAATAGGCAGGTAATTATGGATGTATGCAGGGAGTGATGCTCCGCCGCTCTAGAGGGTTCTCTTCAGTGCGGAATTGCCGTGTCGTTAGTCATACGATCGAGCGCAGGGGTTTTGGCTTCTGGGCGAGGTCTGTGATAAACTTAGTAAAGATAGTTATTGACAGAGGCAAGTATAATCTAGTTGATATGAACAGTGAAACCCTGAGGGGCTTGGCATGAAAGTACTTCTGGTCTATCCGCGATATCCTGATACCTTCTGGAGTTTCAGGCACGCTCTGAGAATTGCCGGCAAGAAGGCTAACTTCCCGCCTCTTGGCTTGCTGACTGTGGCGGCGATGCTTCCCCAAGAGTGGGACAAGAAGCTGGTAGATATGAATGTAATTCCGCTAAGTGACAAGGATATTCGGTGGGCCGATTATGTATTCATCAGTGCCATGGTGGTGCAGAGGGATTCGGTGCGAGAGGTTATTGGGAGATGTAAGGCTTTCGGTACCAAGATAGTTGCCGGTGGCCCACTCTTTTTCAGCGAATACGAGTACTTTGAAGAAGTGGATCATTTAGTGCTCGGTGAGGCTGAAGTCACCCTCCCGCCTTTCTTGGAGGACCTGGAAAAGGGATATGCCAAGCATATTTACACTTCAAAGGAACGGCCGGATATCACGAAAACCCCTCTTCCGCTGTGGTCTCTTCTCGACATGAAGAAATATTCATCGACGAGCATTCAGTACTCTCGCGGTTGTCCCTACAATTGTGAGTTCTGCGATATCATCATACTGAACGGTAACGTACCGCGAACTAAGAGCAAAGAACAGACCATCGCGGAACTGGATGCGCTGTACAATCGGGGCTGGCGAGACAGTATCTTTGTCGTGGATGATAACTTCATAGGCAACAAGAGGAAACTGAAGAAAGAGATCCTCCCGGCAATAATTGAATGGCAGAAGGAGAGAAAATACCCCTCCCCGTTGTTCACGGAGGCGTCGATAAACCTTGCCGATGATGAAGAACTAATGAAATTGATGGGCGAGGCTGGGTTCGACATGGTGTTTATCGGCATTGAAACCACAAACGAGGAGAGCCTGGCTGAATGTAACAAGAACCAGAATAGGGGCCGTGATCTGGTTGCCTCGGTCAAGAAGATTCAAAACCACGGCTTTCAGGTGCAGGGAGGGTTCATTCTGGGGTTTGATAGTGACCCGGTCTCTATTTTCAAAAGCCAGATCAACTTCATTCAGAAGAGTGGGATCGTTACTGCGATGGTCGGTTTGCTGAATGCGCCTCCTGGTACCAGGCTGTACGAGCGCCTGAAGAAGGAAAACCGCATATTGGAGGGTATTTCTGGCGACAATACCGACTGTTCTATGAACTTCATTCCCAAGATGGACCGTGAAACGCTCATCAATGGGTATAAGGATATTATGGCCACGATCTATTCACCCAAGGAGTATTACAAGCGGGTGAAGATATTCCTTAAAGAGTACAGGCCCAAGAAAAAGAAGAAGCTATCTCAACTCCAGTCCTGGCATCTTCGGGCGTTTATTAGGTCAATGTGGTTCCTGGGTGTTCGGGATCGGGAGAGGGTGTATTACTGGCGATTCTTTATCTCGACGCTGCTGAAGCGTCCCCGGCACTTCCCATTGTCCATATCTCTCGCCGTCTATGGATTCCATTTCAGGCAGGTTGTTAGCAAGTATATTTGAACCCTGGGCGAAGATGCTCCGGCCTGAAGTGCAGCAATAAACCCTGCGTGTAAATAGTGGAATCCTCCATCCCTATTTCAATGTCTCTGCATACACATTCAACGCACTAGCTGTGCGGAGCACAAGATGTTAACAATAGAAAAAGATGACCAGCTCCAAATTGACAGGCTTGAAATAGCGCCCTTTGGCACCAATGCTTATGTGATTGTATGCGGTGCAACGGGGCATAGCGTGCTGGTTGACGCGCCCGGGGAGGCCAGCAGGATTGAGAAGCGATTGAGGGAGACTAATCCAGAGTACATTTTAATGACCCACAGCCATATCGACCATGTTGGCGCGCTGTTAGAGCTTAAAGCCAGGCTGGGGCTCCCTATAGCAGCGCACCCGTTTGATGCCAGGAGTCTGCCCTCACCTCCGGATATCCAGTTGAATGACGGCGATGAGATATCGTTTGGCACTGTGAGGCTGAAGGTATTCCATACGCCGGGGCACACACCCGGCAGTCTATGCTTCCTTACAGGTCGATACCTGATAGCCGGGGATACCATATTCCCAGGCGGCCCCGGCAGGACAAATACGCCTGCTGCATTGGCGCAGATAATTGATTCCATTACCCGGAAGATTTTTGTGCTGCCCGATGATACTCGGGTGCATCCCGGGCATGGTGATCCTACAGTGTTGAAGAAGGAGAAGGAAGAGTTCGCTGTCTTCTCATCCCGGCCCCACGATCCCGATCTGTGCGGGGAGGTACTCTGGCTTTCGTCGTAGTCGGTTCTGTTTTGGTGACTTTGGACTAGTACATTACTTCTGCGCGGTGGAAACTCTCTGCCAGTTCGAAATCCTGCCCCTCGGC
>DAOUTY010000166.1 GCA_030668425.1 Chloroflexota bacterium | reverse complement strand
CTTGATCAGTGTCAACGGCCAGCCCGATTCTCCTCCCACCAAGGTCGCCCCTGCTATCGCCGATTTTCTGGGTGGAATATACGCTGTTGTTGCTATCCTCGCTGCCCTGCAATACAGGTCTAAGACCAACCAGGGCCAGCAAATAGACATATCTATGCAGGACTGTATCTGGGCAATAACCGCAATTCAGCACCTGCCCATCTACCTGATGACAGGGAAAGAACCTGAGAGGTTGGGCAATAGCATGATCGAGGTCACGCCTTTTAACATATATCCAGCGAAGGATGGCTATATAGTTATTGCCATTGTCACTGTGGGCCAGTGGCAGCGCTTGCTTGAGGTTATTGGCCGGGAGGACCTGAAGGAGGTCCCGGAATACGGAAGTCAGCTGGATCGAATTAAGCATATTGATGAAATAGACTCTCTGGTGGAGGAGTGGACAAGGGAGAGGACGGTGGACGAGATGATAGGGGAACTCAGGGCTGTTGATTTGCCCTGTGCTCCGGTTCCCACGTTTAGTCAAGTAGCCAACGACCCTCAGCTTGCCAGCCGGGATATGCAGGTAGAGGTTGAGCAGATGATAAGCGGTAAACTCAAAGTGCCTGGATCGGTATTCAAGATGAGCGAGACGCCGGGCGATGCCACCCACCCAGCCCCTTTCCTCGGCCAGCACAATGCTGAGGTCTATTCCGGGCTGCTGGGCTATGACAGCGAGACAATAGACAAACTACAGAGGGAAGGGGTGATTTGACTCAGGAGGGGGGCTGCAGTACCCTTTTTTTGAGTGGGTTGTCTATTGCTGGTGCAGCACGGCGGGAAATGTGGTAAAATGCGGCCAATATTCTAGAGCCAATGGGCTGGCTTCGGTAACCGAAATGGTGAGTGGAAAGGAGAGATATGGCAGTCAAAGTTGTGACTGACAGCACGTCCGACATTCCAGCTGAGCTGGCAGCAGAACTGGGCATCAGGGTGGTGCCAATCTATGTGATATTTGGGCAAGAGACCTATCGCGACAGGGTAGATATGGGCACGGACGAATTCTTCCATAAGCTGGTTCATAATCATGTTCATCCCACCACGTCGGTACCTTCTCCCAAGGACTTCGCTGATGTCTACAACGAGCTTGCCGGGGAAACGGACGAAATCATATCCATACACCTTACCTCCAAGGAAAGCGGCACCTATAACTCAGCCGTGCTGGCGAAGGAGCTTGTTGAAAAGGAGTGCCGCATCGAAGTGATAGACTCCCAATCGTTATCGATGAGCTTGGGGATGCTGGTTGTCGCCGCTGCGCGGCAAGCTGTGGCCGGAGCGAGCTTGGACCAGGTAGCCGAGTTTGTACGCCGGAGTGTTCCTCGTCTGCATCTTATGATCCTTGTTGACACCCTTAAATATGTGATCAAGGGAGGGCGCCTCAACAGGGCCAGCGGGCTGGTGGGGACGGTTCTGAGGGTTAGGCCCTTACTTACCCTGCGAGAAGGCGATCTTATGCCCGCCGGAGTCGCTCGTACCAAGACCAAAGCGGTGGAGCATCTCTACTCTTTTGCCAAAGGCTTCTCCCGGGTGAAAGAGCTGGCAGTGGCGTACACGACTGAGCTTGAAGAGGCGATAAGCCTTCTCTCCCGCCTAAAAGCGCTTTTCCCCGATGCAACCAGCTACCTGGCGAGAGTCGGCCCTTCACTGGGAACCCACGCTGGGCCTGGCGCTATGGGCGTGGCGATATGGGAGTCGGAGGCTGAAGCGTAATAGGTTCCCGGGACTGAAGTAGCTGCTGTTCCCGACAGTTAAGAATAAGCAACTTCGAGGGAAGAACAGGGTCAATTCTTGACAAGCAGTTTCTTCATGGCCTGCCCCAGGCCATCGATGCTTAGCTGGTACATGGGGAAGATTCTCCCGATCATTCGAACCGTGCTGTGATTCCAGTAGCGCGGGCTCTCCACATTCAGCCAGACACAGTGCTTGAAATGGTCGGCAATGCGTTTAAGCCAGACTACTCCCGGTGTTTCGTTGAGATCGTAGTAGTTGATTGCCCCGTGCCTCTCTGTTAGCTCGGAGGAAGCCATCGTGGCGTCTCCCACCAGCAGCACCTTGAAGTTGGGGTCCAGGGTACGCAGAAGGTGGTCGGTACTCGTTGCCTCTCGTCTCGTAATGTCCTCGTAAAGCTTGTCGTAGACGCAATTATGAAAGTAGTAGTAGTGGAATTCCTTGAAATGAGTGCTGCGATGAGATGCCGAGAACAGTTGACTGCACAGCAAAGCGTAGGGCTCCATGGACCCGCCGACGTCCATCAGCAGGAGCACTTTAGCGGCATTCTTTCGGCTTCGCCGCCATATTAGCTCGATCTCGCCGTAGTTCTTGGCGGCTGACTCGATCGTTTCCTCCAGGTCAAGCTCGTCCTCGGGCCCGAGTCGGCTGAGTTGTCGCAGCCCTTTCAGCGCTACCTCGACCTGGCGGATGTCGAGGGTCAGGTCATGGCGGTAGTTTCGGAACCTCCTGTCATGGGCAATTTGTACGGCATGCCCACCCCCTCCCGTGCCCCCGACTCTAATACCGGCGGAGTGGCTTCCGGAATGCCCGAAGGGAGAGGTGCCTCCCCGGCCTATCCAGTAATGACCCCCGTCATGCTGCTCTGTCTGCTCCTTAAGCCGCTTTTCCAGCTCGCTGAGCAGTTCGTCGAAATCCATGCTGTCAAATAGGACCCGCTCTTCTTCTGTAAGGGTGAGCCGGTTGAGGGGGTCTCTAAGCCATTCCAGTACCTGTTCCGTAATCTCCGCAGGGGTCTCTATTCCCTTGAAATACTCCTGGAAGGCAACATCATAATGGTCAAAGTAGGCCTCACTCTTAACCAGTATCGCCCTTGCCAGGAAGTAGAATTCGTCCAGGGTGGTTATGTAACCTTTGGCAAGGGCCTCCATAAGGGTCATCCACTCGGTAATGGAAACCGGCACCTTTCTTTTCCTGAGGACATAGAAGAAGTCGGTGAACATATCTACCACCGGCGGACTGAAGTATCGCCGATCCTGGTCATACGCTTGGTTACAAAGTAATCGTAATCCGTCTCTTTCTTCAGCAGGGCTCCCAGGAATGGGATCTCACTGGACACACTCTCGTCGGGTACGCCGCCGGCGATAAGAGCCTGAATCCAGTCTATCAATTCGCTGGTCGAGGGTTTCTTCCTGAAGTCGTCGATTCTTCTCAGTGAGTAAAAGGTCTTCAGGGCCTCACCGAGAAGGCTGTCCTTAATATCGGGGAAGTGCACCTGGACGATTTCCCCCATCAGATCGAGGTCGGGGAATTCGATGTAGTGGAATATGCAACGCCGCAGGAAAGCGTCGGGGAGCTCTTTCTCGGCGTTGCTGGTGATAACTGTTATCGGTCTCTTGATGGCAGTGATGGTATCGTTGGTCTCCGTGATGTAAAAGCTCATTTCATCCAACTCGTTGAGCAGGTCATTGGGGAACTCGATATCGGCCTTATCAATCTCGTCGATGAGCAGAACAATTAGCTCGGGAGAAGCGAAGGCTTGTCCTAATTTGCCCAGCTTGATGTACTGCTTGATGTCGGAGATATCCCGATCACCGAAACGGCTGTCATTGAGCCTTTGCACAGTGTCATAGACATACAGCCCCTCCTGGGCTTTGGTGGTTGACTTGATATTCCAGACGATCAGCTTTTTCTCCAGGTCATGAGCAATGCTGTGGGCAAGTCTTGTTTTCCCTGTTCCCGGCTCTCCCCTGATTAACAAGGGCCTTCCCAGAGCAATGGCCACATTGACCGCATTCCTCAATGGTTGGGAAGTAACATAATCGGATGTGCCCCTGAATTGATCGAAACCGTCTTTATTCACTATTGGGTTGCCTCCTGGAGGGCGACTTCACCTCATATGCCTGAGTGTGGTTTGTGCTGCGCGCGGGAAACGTTTTGAGGAGGTGTGACTGCTGCCCCTGAGTAAATTATATAGCGTATGAGAGCTGTAATCAAATGGAGCCAGTTTCGCGGGCAAAGTCGCTTCCTTCCGTGGAAGCCAGCTTATTTCTGTGAGCGGTAGCTGAGGGCGATTCGATGGGGGAAACGCACGGTTGCATTTTATGTTAATCGGGGAATTTCGTCCGGCTGGCAACTGGCAGGCAATAAAACAGAACGATTATACCCTCGAGCTAACAAAACGTCAGAATGTGCAGCAGCATTATTGGTCAGCCCGCTAAGACCCGGTGAAATGGATGTCCGTGCAGAATGCAATTACAAAATTGGAATTGAGGGTTAGGTTAGTGGTTAGATGAGGGCTTTCAGGAGCAAGGATTCTAGACGGGGAGTTCTGCAATCATTGAATCAAAAAACCGCTCAGTAATCTCCACGTTGGGAGGGTATACACCAGCTGATAGTGTAAGAGTTCCCTCATAACCACTCATGCCCATAGCGAAATATGGAGAGTATACTGGTGGCACCAGCATAAAGGCACTCACGGGAGCTACACCGAAGGTGACCGATTCAGGATCAATAGGCCCCATATTAGTCAGAGCATTCGCAGTGTTTCCTTTCTTTTCTCTCTGCTTGTGGTCATATTCCAACAACCAATT
>DAOUTY010000064.1 GCA_030668425.1 Chloroflexota bacterium | reverse complement strand
TGCGCAGGAACCACCGTTGGCCGACATCGAGAGTGAGATCGATGTTGTGCAGTGGGGTGTCGTATACTGTCCAAAGGAGGGCGGTGAGGAGTATCTGGAGGCGCTCAAGCTGCTTGTTGTGCTGGAGATAGCGGACCTGTTTGTAGAGCGGGCGATGATTGAATATGCTGAAGCCGGGGAGGTGACAGATAGGGTTGAGAGATATCTGAACAGGGCGCTTGCCTGGCTGGAACGCGCGACAGCTCTCAGCGACGACGGAGGTTTTGACATCAGCGCCAGTATCGATAAAGCGATCGAAACCGAGGTCTTCAAAGAAGAGCGGTTGGGCAAATACGGTTGGCTTAGTGGTGGAGATACGCCCTGGACCGGGGAGAGCATGGGCGCATACGGAAACTGCGCCACTGTTGATAGCTACATCGATGTAACAATTGCAAGGATTAGTCTCTGGCCATTGGAGCAGCTCTGAGGTCAGTGGCCCAAGTCTCTACACGATCGCTGGGGAATATTGAGCGCACTAGCAGCAGACCTTGTTCTCTATAATGCCAACATCCTGACGGTGGATCCCCAGCGGCCTGGTGCGGAGCTGGTGGCGGTGGGGGGTGGGGATATAATCTGGGTTGGCTCCAACAGCGACCTCGACCTCTTTAAGGGGCGTGCCAAGCTCATAGACTGTGAAGGCAAAACAGTCGTCCCCGGCTTCAACGATGCTCATGTACATGTCATGGCCTGCGCCACATGGTTGCTGGGCGTAGATTGCAGCCCTGCTTCGGTTGCATCCATTTCCGATATTCAGGCCAGGATCAGGCAGCAGGCGGAGCGTGTTCCACCGGGCACCTGGCTGAAGGCTAATGGCTACAATGAATTCTATCTCTTTGAGCATCGCCATCCCACCCGCCACGACCTCGATGCGGCAGCGCCACACCACCCGGTGAAGCTGACTCATCGCTCCCTGCACGCATGTGTGCTCAACAGCCTGGCTCTGTCCCTTGCCGGTATCTCTATAGAGACCCCGGATCCTGAGGGCGGGCTCATCGAACGTGAGCTGGAGACGGGGGAACCCAACGGGATACTCTACGGCATGAACTCTTATATCAATGAGCAGGTAATGCCCCCTTTGAGCGACGAGGAGCTTGGACGGGGGGTAAGGCTTGCCAATCAAAGCTTTATCTCCTCGGGCATCACCTCGATCCAGGATGCCACGGTGAGAAATGGCTTCGAGCAGTGGCAAACCTTTCTCAAACTTAAGGAGAGTGGAGAGCTTGCTCCTAGAGTCTGCATGATGCTGGGGCTTCATGCCCTCGCCGATTTCAGAGAGAGAGGGCTGTATCCTGGCTATGGTGACAGCAGACTTAGACTAGGCGCGGCTAAGATAACCCTGGATGAGGTCAGGGGGCAGCTTAACCCGTCGCAGGAAGACCTGAATGAAGGGGTTCTCACGGCGCATCGGAACGGCTTTCAGGTAGCCATACACGCTGTCGAAGAGGGCACGGTGGAGGCGGCTACCATTGCCTTGGAACACTGTCTGCGTAAGTCCCCGAAGGCTGATCATCGACACCGTTTGGAGCATTGCTCTGTGTGTCCTCCTTCCCTGCTGCAACGTCTGAAAGCTATCAACGCTGTGGTTGTTACTCAGCCGGCGTTTATTTACTACAGCGGGGAGCGGTATCTACAAGATGTCTCCGAGGCGCAGCTACCGTGGCTATATCGGACGAGGTCGTTTTTGGAGAACGGGCTTAGACCAGCCGGTAGTTCCGATTGTCCGGTGGCGCCCTGCCACCCGCTGGTCGGGATTTACGCCGCGGTCACACGCAAGGCCCAGAGTGGGCAGGTTCTTTCTCCGGAGGAAGCTATTTCCCCTGCGGAGGCGCTCAAGCTGTATACCTTGAGCGGTGCCTATGTCTCCTTTGAGGAGAGCTTAAAAGGAAGCATTGAGGTCGGTAAGCTGGCCGATCTGGTGGTTTTGAGTGCTGATCCCACCATGGTAGCACCGGAGGAGATAAAGGGGATTCAAGTGGAGAAGACCCTCATTGGTGGTGAGGTTGTGTGGGAGCTATGATATCTAGGACAGGGCTCGGACGACGACCTCGCCAATAACCTGCAGTACGATGATAGCTACAATCGGAGATAAATCGAACATGCCTATGGAGGGGATTATTCTGCGCAGCGGCGCCAGAATGGGTTCGGTTATCTGAAAAAGGACATTATGGATAGTGGACAGGAAGCCGCTTGTGCTTGCAGGAGTGACCATAAACCAGGATAGGATAACCCTGAAGAAGATAGCAAACGTAACTATCTGGAATATGAGCCAGACGAAGTAAGCTACATTGCTCATTTGGCGTTGTCACCTCCCAGAAGCTTTGCTTTCTCGTAGGCAGCGATGACTGCCTGCGCTATAATGGCCCGCATTCCTCCCTCCTCCAGGCATTGTAGTCCCTCGGCGGTGGTACCTCCCGGCGAGGTGACCATATTCCTTAGCTGTGCCAGATGTTTGCCGGACTCATCAGCGATACGCGCAGAACCCAGCACGGTCTGTGTAACCAGCTCCACTGCAGTCTCCCGCGGCAGACCGATGTGCACCGCAGCATCGATGAGCGCCTCCATAATCAGGAAGATATAAGCGGGGCCGCTGCCGCTTATCGCCGTCGCCATGTCGATATACTTCTCCTCGGGGAAGTATATCTCCTTGCCCATCGCCCTCAGGATGGTTTGCACTGCGTCTTTCTGCTCTTGACTAACTGCGCTGGTGGCGGTCCATACGCTCATACCCTCTCCAACCTGTGCCGGGGTGTTGGGCATCACGCGGACAACCTGGTCGTGTCCCAGCCCCTTTACGATGGTATCCAGTTTCGCCCCAGCTACAATAGAGAGCGCCAGTTGCCCTTCACTTAACTTGCCCTTCAGGTCTTTCATCACTTTGGCCAGCACCTGAGGTTTGATCGAGAAGACGACAACTTCGGAGTCACTGAGCGCACTGCCCACATCGGAGGTGCAACGGACCTTGTACTTTCCCCCTATCGTGGTAAGGCGAGTCTGGTCGATATCACAGGCGCAAATCGTATCCGGGGCGAATGCCCCTTGCCCGAGCATGGCTGAGATCATTGCTTCGCCCATACTACCGGACCCGATAAAGGCAATCCTCATCTTCTTATCCTTACCCTGGTATCCTCTCACCGAAAATCGCTCGACCTATCCTCACAAGTGTTGCCCCCTCCTCTATGGCGACCTCGAAGTCATCGGTCATCCCCATGGATAGGTGCCTGAGTCCTAGGGCATCCCCCAG
This sequence comes from Chloroflexota bacterium, assembly GCA_030668425.1. Lineage (GTDB taxonomy): Bacteria > Chloroflexota > Dehalococcoidia > SZUA-161 > SZUA-161 > DAOUTY01. The sequence goes on along the minus strand of DAOUTY010000064.1, from coordinate 5,490 downwards.
TTGCCGCAACCGGCGAAAGATGGGACGGACTTCCTCGGCATCGCTCCCCCAGGGAGCGATGGTCATCAGCCCCTCGACCTCGATATTGGGCAGCCTCCCGATACGCTTCACCGCCTCATCGGCTTCAGGTAGCAGAAAGCCACTTTTAGTTGCCTCGCCGGAAACGTTGACCTCGATGAGAACAGGCAGCTTGCTTTGACTGCGCTGGCTCAGGGTCTCCGCTAACCTTAACGAATCAACGCTATGAATTATATCAAAAATGTCCACTGCTGTCTTGGCCTTGTTGGTTTGAAGGTGTCCCACCATGTGCCAGATCAAGCTGGGCCTCAAGCTCGCAAGCTGCTCGATCTTGGGTTGGGCCTCCTGGATCCTGTTCTCGCCGAAGTTCCTGATGCCCGCGTTGAACGCAGCCTCGATAGCAGGGATGCCTATGGTCTTGGTCACAGCGATCAGTGTTACCTCATCAGGCGATCGCCCCGCTCGCTCGCAAGCCCCGGCGATGCACCGTTCTACATCTCGGACGTTTTGTTCAATGTTCATGTATCAACACACCCCGCATTTGTGGCAGTCTTTTGGTGGACACGGTGGGCTTTGAGCGCTGGCGCGTGCCTTCTCCAGTTCCTCCCTGAGGTAATCGCATGTAACGGCGGAATCCACTACTGACCACGGCAGTGGCTCATCAAGGGGCAACTGGCTATGTATGTAGAAATCGGAATCCAGGTCGTGTTCCTCCAGCGCCTGGCGCCAGGCGGCAAGAGAGTTCCCCGACATACTGGCCAGCGCTGCACCCAGCTTGGCGTCGCCCCGGGATAACACCCCCTGCACCAGGCTCCAGGCCACACTATCCGACCTGATCTCAATACCCTTGGGTACCAGGTTCTTCTTGAGCGTGGAGAGGCGATGGTTCAGGGTTTCAGCATTGGTCATCGGGAGCCATTGAAAAGGGGTGCCCGCTTTGGGCACAAATGGCACCACTGTCAGGACGATGCGGCATCCCGTCCTCTCGGTGCGACTCTTCAGGGTGAGAGTCAGTCTGATAATCTCCTCGATGTCATCGTCGGTTTCCGTCGGCAGGCCGATCATGAAGTAGAGCTTGAGATGCCCTATCCCTTGCTTGGCCATCTCATCCATAGCCAGGATAATATCACTCTCCGTCACGCTCTTGTTGATGATCTGGCGCAACCTCTCGGAGCCTGCCTCAGGGGCCAAGGAGAGGGTTTGAGTGCCGCTTTCCGCAAGCCCTCTGAGGGCTACTCGTGACAGCGGACGAATCCGCAGCGAGCTGATGGACATCTCCGCCCCTAGGTGTTGCAGCCCGGCCACCAGTTTATCTATCTCAGGGTGATCGAAGGGTGAGGCCGCTAGAAGCCCTATTCTCCTGCCATACTTCAGGCCGTTCTCGGCTTGAGCCAGCAGGCTTTTCAGAGGGCGGAAGCGAAACGGCCTGAACCAAAAACCGGCAAGGCAGAAACGACAGCCCCAGCCACAACCGCGTGCTATCTCAATGAGGTGCATATCGCTGAGTTCTGTATCCGGGGTTTGAATCACCGAGGTGGTAGCTACGGAATCGAGGTCAGCCAGCCACTGCCGCCTGACGGGAACGCCATCGTACAATGCGGGCACGTAGACTCCGGGCACTGAAGTCAACTCCTTGAGCAGCTTGTCCTTCCTACTTTTAAGTCCTTCGGTCAGGACATCAATCATGCGGGGTAGAATAGCCTCTCCTTCGCCGATGGCGAAGCAGTCGAAGAAGGCTGAGAGGGGCTGGGGGTTGGCGGTTATACAGGGCCCGCCGGCGATCACCAGAGGGTGGCTTTCGTTGCGGTCGGCGGCGTAGAGAGGAATGCCACTGGCTTTGAGGATTTGGACTATGTTGAAATAGTCCAGCTCATAGGAGATGGAAAAGGCGAGGACGTCGAAGTCAGGAAGAGGGCGCTGCGATTCGATGCTGATAGGCTCTTCAGCACTGCGCCCTTTTGGTTCCCAGAAAACCCGTTCGCAGACTATGTTTTCGTAGCTGTTGAGGAATCCATAGATAGTCTGGAAGCCGAGGCTGGACATCCCGAGGTAGTAGGAATTCGGGTAGATGAGGGCGACGTGGATCCTCCCGCCCCAGTCCTTGAAGATAGTGCCCCCCTCTTTTTCGAGCCTCTGTCTGGCCTCTTTGACCGCTTTCCATGTCATGTAGTGTCACGTCGCTAGCACTTGGTATAGCCGCACGCAGGGCAGATGAAGCAGCCTTCCTGGAAAATGAGCAGGCCGCCGCAGTCGGGGCATTGTCCTGTCATGTTCCCGATCTCGCCGCTGGATTTGGGGTTGGCTTCCTGTTTTGCTCCAGGATTGGCTTTGGGCCTGACTTCAACTGTGTCGCGGATTTGGTGCTTGTCCAGGACACCTGCGATGGCATCAGGACAGGAGAGGATAGCGTGTCCCCTGTCCCAGGCTATGGAGGGGCACCTTATGCCTCTCAGGTGCTTGGTGATTGATTCTACCTCTACCCCGGACCTTAGCGCCAGGGAGATCAGCCTGGTGATAGCTTCAAGTTGCGCCGAGGCACAGCCACCAGCCTTCCCCAGGGCGCAGAAGACCTCGCACAACACGCCTTCCTCGTCGAAGTTGACGGTTATATAGAGGTTTCCGCAGCCTGTCGCTACCTTCTCTGTGACCCCGGTAGTGGTGATTGGGCGTGCTCTGGGGGCTCGCTTGGGCTCTTTATCTTCGACTAGTTCAGCCATGTTGATGCTCAACACCTGGCTGTCGCGGCTCCTGTCCCTGTAGATGGTTACGCCCTTGCAGCCCTCCTTGTAGGACAGCATATAGACCTGTGCTACATCCTCCCTGGTTGCATCATGAGGGAAGTTGACTGTTTTGGAGACGGCGTTGTCGGTGAACCTCTGAAATGCAGCCTGCATCCTGACATGCCACTCAGGGGCAATGTCGTGGGAGGTCACGAACATGTTCTTCACCTTCTCTGGAATACCCTCAATGTCGCGCAGGCTACCCTTTTTTGCCACACCTTGCACCAGTTCTTCGGAGTAGAACCCCTCTCTCTTTGCCATATCTTCGAACAAGGCGTTTACCTCTGCTAGCTGTGTGCCCTCCAGTATGGTGCGCGTATAGCTCAGGGCGAATAGGGGCTCGATGCCGCTGGAGCAGCCCGCGATGATACTCAAGGTGCCGGTGGGAGCAATGGTTGTTCTGGTAGCATTTCTCACCCGGGGGCCGCCAGGCTTGTCGTAAATGCTGTCTTCGAAAGCGGGAAATACGCCTCTCTCCTCGGCCAGTTCCTTAGAGGCCTCCGTAGATTCACTACTTATGAACTTCATCAGCTCCTCGGCAGTATCAAGCGCCTTCTGGGAATCGTAGGGTATTCCCAACCGAATAAGAAGGTCGGCGAATCCCATCACGCCAAGGCCGATCTTCCTGGTGGCCTTGGTCCTCTCATCGATCTCGGGTATAGGGTATTTATTGACATCGATGACGTTGTCCAGGAATTTGACAGACAGTTTCACGGTTTCGGATAGCTTGACATAATCTATATCCAGGGCATCGTTTTTCTCACAGACTATCTTCGACAGGTTAATGGACCCGAGGTTACAAGACTCGTATGGCAGAAGGGGCTGCTCGCCGCAGGGATTGGTGCTCTCGACGCTTCCTAACTGTGGGGTCGGGTTATCCCTGTTTACCCGGTCCAGGAACACAATGCCCGGGTCACCATTTCTCCATGCGTTATCTACCATGCTGTCGAACACCTCTTTCGCATTGAGCTTGCCGACCACCTTCTTGGTGTGGGGTTCGATCAGATCGTAGTCGCTGCCGCTCTCCACCGCCTTCATAAACTCCTCGGTCACAGCCACAGAGATATTGAAGTTGGTGAGAGAGGTATAGTCCTCCTTGGAGGTGATAAATTCCTTGATATCGGGATGGTCAACGTTCAGGATTGCCATGTTGGCCCCCCGCCGTTTACCCCCCTGCTTGATGACGTCCGTGGCGGCATCAAAGACTCGCATAAACGAGACCGGGCCGCTGGCAACCCCGCCCGTTGAGCCCACCGCGGAGCCTTCAGGCCGCAGACGGGAGAAGGAGAAGCCGGTGCCGCCGCCGCTCTTATGGATCAGGGCGGTGTGTTTCACGGAGTCGAAGATCGAGTCCATGGAGTCCTCGATGGGCAGCACGAAGCAGGCGGAGAGCTGACCCAGTTCGCGGCCAGCGTTCATCAGGGTTGGCGAGTTGGGCAGAAACTCCAGATTTGCCATCATCTGATAGAACGCGTCTTCCCTAGCCTCGATGTCAGCGTTGGCGTCATAGAGTAAGTCCGCTGAGGCGATATGGTGGGCCACGCGATGGAACATTTCTTCAACGCTCTCAATCACTCGGCCCTTTTTATCTTTTACCAGATACCGTCTCTCCAGTACCGCCCTGGCGTTTGGCGATATATTGACCTCTGCCTTTTCCCCTTCCTTGCTTTTCGCCTTAGTTTTCAGGGCTCGGACCGGTGCCTTTTCCTCCTTCGCCACGATCGGGACAAATGCTTCGGGCCCTCTCTCGGCGAGGATACTTCTCGCAATAGACTTAATTTCCGTCTCATGCACAGGCCTTCTAATTATGGGGGCGAAGTCCTCCATTCCGGGGAGGGTGGGGACGTGATCCAGGCGCTCGATAACCTGATCGGCGAGTCCCTCGATCATCTCCCTGTCTGATATGCCCATGGATTCAGCGGAGGCGAAGATAGCGCGGGCAACCCTGTTGCGCAGCGAGCGCTCCGCTTTACTGTTCTTTCCATTATTGCCGTTATTCATAGCTATTATCCTGTTGCTGGGATCACCTTTGGTCGGTATCTAAAGACGTCCTGAAGGGCTAGCTCTCTTCCTTCTATCCGGGGTGCTGAACTCCCCTTCGGGAATAAGTGGAAGCTGGCTGGCGGGAGACCTCCCAGAGACGAGGGTATCCACCTCCCGCTTGAGGCTTGTTATGTCAGCGAAATCGCGGTAGACGCTGGCGAAGCGGATGTATGCTATGTGGTCGATTTCCTTCAACCTGTCCATCAGTATCTCGCCCACCGCTGAGCTTGGAATCTCAGCCCTGCCCAGGAGGAGCAGTTCGCTCTCAATGTCATCTACAAGTTTCTCTATTGTTCCGGTTGGAAGAGGGCGCTTCTCACAGGCCTTGCGTATGCCGGTGGCCAATTTCTCGCGGTCGAACACCTCGCGGCGCTGGTCCTTCTTGATGATAACCAGGTTGCCGGTATGGATTCTCTCGTAGGTGGTAAACCTGAAGCCACAACCGAGGCACTGGCGGCGACGGCGGATGGTATCATCCACATCCCGGGAATCGGTAACTTTGGAGTCTTCGTGATTGCAATGAGGACACTTCATCATAAAACCTGACTAATCAATATATTGTAGCGAAAGCATAAACTAACACAATATATTGATATTGTCAAGGTGTTTCGAGGGGATTTTGGGCGTTTCTGGGCACCTCTGGTGCTGG
>DAOUTY010000188.1 GCA_030668425.1 Chloroflexota bacterium | reverse complement strand
TTGCCCTGTAATCGCGATACGGCCCGGTCTGGCCAAAGTTCGAAATAGAAATCATCACCAGGCCAGGGTTTATCTCTTTCAGGGTCTGGTAATCAAGCCCCAACCCGGGCATCACCCGTGGGCTGAAGTTTTCAACTACGATATCTACCCCTCTTATCAGCTCCTTTAGAATATCCACCCCTGCAGCGCTCTTCAGGTTCAGCGTGATGCTCTTCTTGCTGGTGTTCAGGTATAAGAACAGGCCGCTGCTCTCAATATCAGGATTATCGCCAGGAAATGGGCCCATGCTTCTCGCCGGGTCCCCCACTCCCGGTCTCTCAACCTTTACAACATCAGCACCATAGTCAGCCAGAATCTTAGTGCAGTAGGGACCAGCGATGCAGTGGGTCAAATCCAATACTCGGCCACCCGACAAAGCTTGATCTGACATGTATCCCTCCTCCTATAAATAGCAAGCGGAGATCAATCATCATGAGGACGCCGGGGTTATCCGACGTCCGACAGAAGCCGTCACTAACCAAGACGCTGTTTCAACAGTTGGGCTACTTTCTCTATCGCCTCCGGTCCCAAAGACGCAAGCAGGTCAGCCATCTCATCGAGGGAATACATTTCCTGCGCATCAAAGGCCCCCCGCTTCAAGGCCAGGATGACCGCCTGTGCCCTGTTGCGTGCTCCCAGCTTGCGGCATGAGTGGTGCAGGCACAGCTTGACCGTGCTAGTGGATGTAAACAGATGTTCAGCGATCTCCTGATTGGTCAGCCCTCGGCCAACAAGAACAAGTACCTCTCGTTCTCTTTGGGTCAGCACGTTGTCCTGTTGCTCTACCATGGTTTATCAAGCCACCAAACTGGCACAATCAGACAACGCAAACTTTAATTCGCAGGCTGGCTTTTGTCAAGCAACGGAGATGTGCAATTTCGCCCTATTCTTGCCTGTTATGCCAGACTGCTTACTTCTTTGGCATCCTGATGTTATAATTCATCTCGACCGAATAGTATAAATAATAGGAGGCGAGTTGAACCTAGTAGATAACTTCTATGCTTACCTTTGGCCCGGCGAGACCATGCCTGAGATGCAGACGTATGGCAACAATTGCAACTCTTACCTCGTAGCGAAAGCCCTGCCCGAAGACAAACACGTCTTGGTAGACCCAGGGATGGTCACTAATGAGGCCAGGCAGAATTGTCTGGACCGGCTGATCTCTGAGATGGAAAAGGACGGAATCAAGATAGGGGATGTAGGCCTAATACTCAATACGCATGCGCATCCAGACCACTACGGAGCATCCGAAGCAATCAGGAAAATGAGCGGGGCCCAGGTCGCCATTGGCAGGGGAGATGACGACTTCCTCAAGCTGGCGGGGGGTGCAATGGCGCAGGCCATTAAGGAAATGGGCTTCGAGTTCCCGGAACTCAACCCCGATTTCTACCTCACAGAGGGTGAACTGCGCCTCGGACAGGACCTGGTCGCCAGAATAATGCTAACCCCTGGCCACTCTCAAGGTCATATAGCCATCTATTGGCCGGATGCAAAGGTTTTCATGGGAGGAGACCTGATTTTCCACGGAAGCACCGGACGGGTGGACATCCCAGGCGGCAGTGCTCAGTCACTCAAAGAGAGTATAGAGCAAGTCGCCCAACTGGAAATCGAGTATCTGCTAACCGGTCACCAATACGGCAGCCCTGGAATCATAGTGGGGCAGGAAGAGATAAAGCACAACTTCGATCTTATAAGAAGACACATCTTCCCCTATCTCTGAGTTCTACCGCCTCGTGTGCCGCAAATATCTAAACCTTGATGAAAAATGAGGCGAGGAAATGTCAAGCAATGACGACAAGATAAAGAGTGCACTGGAGATCGCATTGGAGAAAGCCCAGAAGCTGGGTGCACTATCTGACGAGGAAAAATATAGATTAAAGGACGAGGAGCTTGTAGCAGCCGGAGAGGCTCTAGCTAAGCGCTATCTGAACGGATTGCCTCTTCGCGACGTCGAGGCAGAACTGGCTGGGCGCGCAGAAGAAGACCGGCGTATGATCAGCCACCATCTACTACAGCATCTCTTGGATAGAAGCGACATAGGGCATATTGGAAGGGACGACAATATACTAGCTGCCATCCAGCATCTATCTGGAGACCCAGGGATTGTACAGAGCATCAGAGACCTCCTCCAGAAATATGAGAGTGCTATCGAAAAGGCCAAGCAGGAGAATCTGAGCGCGCTAGAGGCAGCCAAGCGGAATGAATTGGAGTCAATGGGCATATCCGGCTCCGCTGTTGAACCGGCGATTGAAACCTCTCGGGAATGGATGCAGATCCAGCAGGATCTGGACTCCCACTATCAGGAGCAGTTGGAGCAGATAAAGCAGAAGTGCAAAAATCTCACCGATTCCACCCATACCGCCACTCCCCCTGAAGGTAGGGAAAATGCAATACAATGACACTCTTGAAAAGTTGAAAACCTTAGCCAATCCAAAAGCAGTAGAGGGCATGGCGCGGTACGGGATTAACCCAGAGAACACACTTGGGGTATCCATTCCGAATCTTAGAGGGATAGCTAAGGAGATTGGAAGGAATCATGATCTAGCCCAACAGCTCTGGGCGTCGGGCATCCACGAAGCCCGGATACTCGCCAGCATGATCGATGATCCAGAGATAGCCACCGAAGAACAGATGGATAGCTGGGTGAAAGACTTCGATTCGTGGGATGTTTGCGACCAATGTTGCATGAATCTGTTCGGAAAGACCAGGTCCGCCTATCGAAAAGCAGTCGAATGGAGTGCAAGTGAACAAGAGTTCGTTAAAAGAGCAGGGTTTGTAATGATGGCTTGCCTGGCCGTCAGTGATAAGAAAGCCGATGATAACCAGTTCGAGGCGTTCTTCCCCATCATAAAGGAAGGGGCTTCCGACAACAGGAACTTCGTCAAGAAAGCAGTCAACTGGGCATTGAGGCAAATCGGAAAACGCAATCGGAGCTTGAATCGGAAGTCGATTGAAACCGCCGAAGATATCTCAAAGACGGATTCCAAGAGCGCAAGATGGATTGCTTCAGACGCACTCCGAGAGTTAACCAGCCAAGCGGTTCAGGATAGATTGTGATACCAAAACATTCTCGTCATGAGTTGTTACAGAGGCTAGGTATTCCTCTGACAAACCTGGGCCTTCACTTCGGGATTGCACACTATAGATGACTAAGCGACGGGCAGGTGCAATACCAGGCTGTCGTGTGACGGCGTCTTTAGCCTGAATCTAGGCTGGGACGCTAAAACAAGATCATAAAGCCGTGCTACATTCAACTGTTGCGCCAACAGATCCATGGACTCCAATCCTGTGTCCATTGGATAACGATCGAGGAAAGATATCTGGGTCTGAGCCTCCTCCTTGGTAAGCCCTTGCTCAAAGGCCCTTTTGACAGCACACATCCACTCCCGAATAAAAGATGCCTGTTCCTTAAGGTAGCTCTTATCACAGACATCGCCGTGACCCGGAACGATCACATCGACATCCAACTCCCCAATCCTTTCCAGGGAGTGAAGCCATTCTTGGGGATAGGCCTCGTTGAGCCAGGTTTGAACCCTATAAAAGACATTGTCGCCAGTGAATACCACCCTCTCCTCAGGTATATAGACTGCGGTCTGGCTGGAAGTATGTCCCGGCAGGTGGATGATTTCAAAAGTATGGTCGCCCAAATACAGGATAAGTCTGCCCCTGAAAGTGATCGTTGGCAGTCTCAAGTAGTATCCCTCCAACAGGTGAACCCCTTCGGGGTCTATTAACTCGGACCATTCCTTGGCCATCTCCTCCATTGTTTTTCCTAAGATGGTCCCCCCAAGTGCCTCCCTTGTCCCCTGTTGGGAAACCATCGTCCCCGAAAACAGGTAGCCTGTGGTGCAGTGATCAGAATGGGGTTCGGTGAGAATAATGTATCGGACATCTCCCCTCTTCGCAATCTCATCTCGCCAGCGCACGGCGTCGCTTGGTTTCTGAGGGGTGTCAATCATTACCACCCCTTCTGACGTGGT
>DAOUTY010000063.1 GCA_030668425.1 Chloroflexota bacterium | reverse complement strand
TGTCAACAACGCTCGCCAGGAGGGCAGGCGGTAGGGTGGTATCTCGATGAGGAGCTCGGGGCTGAATCCCCTGACGGTGTGGTTGAGGATGAAGCCCAGGAGAAGCCATACCACAAACAGCGTACCGTAGACCATGACCACATACTGCGCCCCGCGTTCTCCCACTAGGCCAAAGATCATTGCCTGGGCGGCAGCACAGGGGATGGCGATGGAGATTAGCGTGGCAGCGATGAAGCGCTCCCGCCGGCTCTCCAGGATGCGGGTGGCCAAGATTGCGGGCACGGCGCACCCCAGGCCGAGCATGGTAGGTATGATGGCGTAGCCGTGCAGGCCGAGGCGGTGCATGAGGTTGTCGAGTAGCACTGCCAGGCGGGGGAGATAGCCTACGTCCTCAAGCAGGCCCAGGATGAGGTAGAAGGCGAGGATGTAGGGCAATACGGCACCCAGGGGGATGAAGAGTCCTGTAGTCAGGACTCCCATCGACTGAAAGGAGTCGATCTCTCCGTCGAACAGCTTGCCAATGAGCACGTCGTGCCAGAAACCCCCTGAGCCTAAAAGATCGCTCAGTCTCATCATGAGCGGGACCCAGAGCTTCTCGAACAAAGGCTCCATGACATAGCCGATCAGGTTCTCGCCAATAAAGCGAATCACAAAAAAGGAGGCGGCAAGCACCAAAGCGGCGATGGGAAGGCCGGTAAGGGGTTTGATAGAGGTATCCTGCAGGTGGTCCAGCCAGGTGTGATGGTGATGCGTTATGGTTTGGACCTCGTTGATGATACTGCCGACGGTGGCCCACCGCTCATCGCGCGTGCGCTCGGGCATCCGGGGGGAGGCCGCTTCGTGAATACGATTCGCCAGTTCCTTTATCCCCTCCCCTGTTACTGCCACCGTAGGGACGACTGGCACTCCCAGGTGCTCCTCCAGCTTCGCCGTATCGATGTCTATCCCGCGGTGTTTGGTATCATCCCACATGTTTAGCGCGACGATAACGGGGGTTTCCCTCTCCAGAAGCTCCATGGTCAAGTAGAGATTGCGCTCAAGGTTGGTGGCATCGAGGATGTTGATTACCAGGTCTCCATCCGGGAGCATCTGGGAAGCCACCTTCTCCGCCTTGGAGGTAGGCTCCAGGGTGTAGGTGCCGGGGACATCGATGACCTCGGCCTCCTCCACGCCGATCTTCACGTGGCCCTTGGTAAAACCCACGGTGGTGCCCGGGTAATTGGAGGCGATTACTTTTGTCCCGGTGATGCGCGAGAAAAAGGCGCTCTTGCCCACGTTGGGATTACCCATGAGCAAGATTCTCACTACGTCACCTCGACCACAATCCTATTCGCCATCCCATAGCCGATGGCAACCTGGGCTCGGTCTATCTGGATGGTCACGGGGCCCCGCATAAAAACGGAGCTAACCTTGGTTATCCGCTTGCCTGGCCTGATGCCCAGGGAATTAAGGCGATTGACCAGACCGGGCCCTCCCAGGACCTGAACCACTTTCCCCGACTGCCCTGCCCGCATCTGGCGCACTGTTATTCGCTTCGGTTCGTCCACATGGCCTCTTTCCAGGAATGAATTGCGGCTTTACTTTCTCTCGTGGACTAAGCCCTTTAGTACCATACTGAGGTTAGCCACAGCTAACTTTCAATGTCGAAAAAAGAACACTCATTAACTCTCTTCTCCGAGGCATCTTGCCACTATCTCTTGATCGCGCTCCCCGTGTTCAAAATAGTAGGTGAATGCTTCCAACCACGCAGGTTCACCCTTGGGGCAGGTCAAGACGAACTCCACGAACTTCGCGAGCTTCTCCAGGCTGGTCGGGCTCAGCAGGTGCTCCATATTGCAGGCATCCTCCTGAGCTATTCCCTGATCGATACCCAGTATTTCGGAGAGGAAGCGAAACAGCACCTCGTGGCGGCGCATCACCTCCCCGGCTATTCTTTGTCCCTGGCGAGTGAGCTCCACGGTTCCATATCTTGGGTGCTGCACGAGGCCGTCTTCAGAAAGCTTGTGCAGGGCGGCGGTGACGCTGGGCTTCTTCACCCCCAGCCTTTTGCTGATCTGGGTTACTCTTACCTCGGGTTCCTCTTCGCGGAGCTTGGCTATGGCTTCGAGGTAGTCCTCCATGCTGGCAGTCTGTTCGCTTATCATCCTCCACCTCCCAAATGGCTGGCGTTTAAAATGTTAGACACGGCTAACTATTTACAGTATGAACGGTCTACACCTTCTTGTCAAGCATCCCGAAATTGACAATGAATTAGCCTCGGGGTATCATTCCATAGGGTGTTTCGGGAGCGCTCTATGTTGTACAGAGAAGCAAGAAGGAGGTAGAAAGTGCCCTACAACGCGATAATCCTCGAGAAGGAAGACACGATAGCAACCATAACCCTGAACAGACCCGACGTTAATAATGCCTTCGATCGTCCCATGATGGGGGAGATCGATGATGCGATAAATGACGTCAGTCAGGACCAAAACATCAGGGTGGTGATACTGACTGGAGCAGGGAAGGCCTTCTGTGCCGGTGGTGATGTCAGCATGCTCATGACGCTTATTGCGTCCGGAGCAGAGTGGGTCAGGACGACTATCGGTGATGTGGTTCAAAGAGCGGGCACTCCGCCTACAACAGTGCTCAAGATACGGAGCATGACAAAGCCGGTTATCGCTGCGGTAAACGGCATAGCTGCTGGTGGTGGTATGGGGCTGGCCCTGGCGTGCGATATGAGGATTGTCTCCGACAAGGCCCGCTTTAGCACCATCTTTATCAAGAGGGGTGTGATACCCGATTGCGCTGTTACTTACAATCTGCCTCGTCTTGTGGGAATGGCCAAGGCCTGCGAACTGGTGCTCACCGGGGGTATAATCAATGCCCCGGAGGCTGAGCGAATCGGCCTGGTGAATAAGGTCGTGCCTCACGATGAACTGATGAAGGCGACCAAGGAGTTAGCGGGGGAGATAGCCAAGAATCCGCCGCTGGCGGTGGGAATGGCCAAGGCTATGCTTTACAGGGGTATGCTTGCGCAAGATATCGGTTCTCATATGGATTTCGAGAACTATACCCAGAATTTGCTCATGAACACCAAAGACTTCAAGGAGGGGATCGACTCCTTCATGGAGAAGCGTGAGCCGGTGTTCAGGGGAGAGTAGAGGCTCTTGGCCTTCTGAAATAAGCGGAAACGCGTGTGACACCAGCGCAAGGAAAGGGGTTCTAATTGGCATACGAGACGGTTATCTATGAAAAAGAGGGTAATGTAGCGATCATGACCCTGAATCGGCCCGAGGTCAAGAATGCGTTTGACCGCACGATGATGACAGAGATGGACGCTGTTGTGACCGAGGTGGCTAGAGATGTGGATGCCAGGGCGCTGATAATCACCGGTGCCGGCAAGGCGTTCTGCACCGGGGCTGATATCGCCTACTTGATGTCGGTGGGAGCGGAGCACACCCTCCACCAGACCACTATGGAGGAGATGATACGCGGGGATGGCAATGTGCTGACTACTGTGCTGAAAATAAGAAACCTGCCCAAGCCGGTTATCGCTGCGGTAAATGGGGTGGCCGCAGGCGGTGGCCTTGCCCTTGCTCTTGCCTGCGATATCAGGCTGGCATCCGATACGGCCCGCTTCAACATGATTTTCACCAAGAGGGGCGTCATACCTGAGTCTGGTTCCACCTATACACTGCCCCGTCTGGTGGGGACTGCCCGTGCTCTGGAACTGGTGTTTACGGCGGATACTATCAATGCCGCTGAAGCGGACCGAATAGGGATGGTAAACAGGGTTTGCCCCGCTGACCAGTTGATGACCGCAGCGAAGGAGATGGCGGCTAAGATCGCCCAGAACTCTCCCATAGCTCTGGGATTCGCCAAGGCAGCCATCTACAAAGGCATCGCCGAGACCGACATCGCCGCGCAGATGGACTACGAAGCCTATGTTGAGAACGTCCTGTTCGGGACTGAGGACTTCCAGGAGGGGATCAAGTCGTTCATGGAGGGGAGGCCTCCGCAGTTCAAGGGTAAGTAGCAGCTTACGGTAGCGTCGTGACTCCTGTCACGACGAATGATTCGTCTCCACAGGAGTTACAACACTTAGATTGGACGTTTGAAATTTGACTATTGTTTTGGATTTCGCGTTTCGGATTTGGTGATTAATCACGGTTCATGCATAACTGCTTAGTGCGTTTTGTGTGGTAGGAGGTAATTGATGGGAGTTGAAGGGCTGCTTTTCACCAAGGAGGAAGGGATCGCCACCATCACCTTTGATCGCCCTGAGAGGCTCAATGCGGTTACTGAGGCGATGAGGACGGAGGTACACCGCATCGCCACTGAGCTTCGTGGAGACGACGAGGTTAAAGTGCTGGTCATTACCGGCGCCGGTGAGGCATTCAGCACCGGGGCCGATGCCAGCGAGTTGACGGCGGACTACAGCGGGCCGATTGAACCGTATATCCTGAAGAGACCTCTGGGCTGGTGGACGTTGCCGGTGCGCTATTTCCCCAAGCCTACCATCGCTGCCATACCCGGGGTTGTCGCCGGGGTGACGTTCTCTCTGGCGTTGGCCTGTGACTTCAGAATAGCTTCGGATAAAGCCAGGTTAAGCATGGTATTTGTCAAGAGAGGGCTGGTTCCCGACGGCGGTGCTACCTATTATCTGCCCCGAATGGTGGGCACATCCAAGGCCCTTGAGCTAATGCTGATGGGCGACACCATCGATGCCGGGGAGGCGGAGCGGCTGGGACTGGTAAACAAAGTCGTGCCACATGACGAGCTAATGAAGGTGACCAGGGAATTCGCGAGCAGGATCGCTAACGGGCCTTCGGTCGCAATTGAGCTTATCAAAAAGGGTGTGTATAAGGGGGCGATGGGGGATCTGGAGGCGCAGCTGGATTTCGAGACCCTTGCCCAGCGTATCTGCTTCCAGACGGAGGATTTCAAGGAAGGTATCACGTCGTTTCTGGAGAAGAGGGAGCCGAAGTTCAAGGGCCGCTGAAGGAAGGGATGAAAATATCATTGCGAGCCCTTCGCTTGGTGTTATTCTAAGCGCAGCGAAGAATCTCGCCAAGCTCAGGACGAACGGTTCAACTCCTATTTCGTGTCAATGACACGGTGAATCTGTCGTAGGCAAGGCCCCTGACCCGCTGATAGGTTGGCCGACGTCGGCCAACCTACCCTCTCGGAACTGCCACCCCGTATTTTCGTAGTAATAGCATGGTTAATCTGTTGTTGGTAAAATCACCTGTTTCGCCGATAGCCAGCCAGACGTCAGGCCGCTAAAACACCTCGCCATCTCGACGTCTTGCTGCGGGAAGTCTCCTTCAGAAGGCTCCGAAGGCTATCCTTCCAGCCCCAGTTTCAGTGCCTGGGACAGCGACTTTGTAACTATAGGCTCGATCTCAGGGGGCATCTTCTGCCCACCCTGGAGTGGCGGGAGGAGGCAGGACTTGAAGCCGAGCTTGGCGGCCTCAGCCAGCCTTTTCTCAAGCTGAGATACAGCCCTCAGCTCTCCACTGAGCCCGATTTCTCCGATGGCTACGAGATCAGGATTGACCCTGGCGTTGCGAGAGCTTGAAGCGATGGCCAGGGCAATGCCCAGATCGGCTGCCGGTTCATTCACCCGGATTCCCCCGACCACATTGGCGATAATGTCCTGGTTGCCCAGCGGCAGCCTCGCTCGCTTGGTAAGGACGGCGGTTATCATGAGCAGCCGGTTATAGTCAACACCGTTTGCGTTACGGCGTGGCAGTCCAAAGCTGGTGGGGCTGGTGAGCGCCTGAATCTCCACCAGCAGCGGCCTGGTGCCCTCAAGCGTGGGGACAATCACCGAACCAATTGCCCCCTCTGAGCGCTGGGAGAGAAAAACCTGGGAGGGATTGGCTATTTCGACCAGTCCTTGATCACTCATCTCGAAAATGCCTACCTCGTTGGTTGAGCCGAAGCGGTTCTTGGCTCCGCGCAGCAGCCGGTAGGCGCTGAAACGCTCCCCTTCGAGATAGAGTACGACGTCGACGATGTGTTCCAGGGTGTGGGGGCCTGCGATCGCACCGTCTTTGGTAACGTGCCCGACTATGAAAATGGGAGTGTTGGACGATTTGGCCCACTGCATCAGCCTCGATGTGCACTCTCGCACCTGGGCAATACTGCCCGCGGCCGAGGTCAGGCCGCTCTGGGAGACCGCCTGAATGGAGTCGATAACCACCAGACGCGGCGATATCTCCGTTCCCCGCTCGATGATGGTTTCCAGATCGGTCTCGGGGAGAAGGAAAAGCCCCTCCCCCCGTATCCCCAACCTGTCTGCCCTCAGCTTTATCTGATGTACCGACTCCTCGCCGGAGACGTAGAGCACCTTTCCCTCGCGTTCGGCTACCATCCCTGCTACCTCGAGTAAGAGCGTCGATTTGCCGATGCCGGGGTCTCCGCCGATGAGCACCATGGAGCCGGGGACTATGCCGCCGCCGAGTACCCTGTTGAACTCGGTGAGGGGCAGCGCGAGGCGGGGCATGGAGTCGCTGGGGAGCTGGGAGAGCTCCTGTACCTGCGTTGGGGAGGTGGCAGTAGCAGTGGGGGTGCGTTTAACTACGGTTTCAACGTAGGTATTCCACTGGTCGCAGCCGGGGCAGTGTCCCAGCCACTTGGGACTTTCACTGCCACACTGCTGACAGACGAAAATACTTTTAGGACGGGGCATCGGCTACCCCCTTCTTCCCTGTGCTGGCATCAGCATATATTATACGAGGGTGTCCAAAGATTTGGCAAAACAGGATAGTCTAGAGGGCCTGCTCCAACCGTGCCTATAGCAGATGCTCCAACCTGCCCACAGTCACGATGCGAAATGAAAAGGTGTTGTACCGGATTCCTGCCACCTGCTTTCGCAGGCACAAGCTTCGCAGGAGTGACATAACCCTCTCATTCCCGCGGAAGCGGGAATCCAGTTCCTCTGGAGCTACAAGCCGCCCTTTATTCAGAGAAAAAGTTGAAAGCTGAGTGCCGATAGCTGAACGCTTGCCTACTGCTCGGCCAACTTCGCCATAATACGCTCTCGCACGTTCTCTTGAACAAGCTCGATCATGGCGCCATTGGTCTTGGCGCTGTCAAAGTAGGCGAAGGCCATGATGCCCACCATCTTGAGGTGGCAGATCAACTCAAGTCCCTGCGCCTCGGCATTGGCTACTTCTTTCTCCAGGTCGGCTACTTCAAAGCCCAAATGCATTATGCCCTCACCATGTTCCTTGAGGAACTCGGTGTGGAGGCTCTCACCTTCAACGATCTGTACCATTTCCAGCCTTAGCGGCCCCATCGGGGCGAAGGTCACTTTCATGGTATAGGGAGTGGGCTTGCCCCTGGTTATTACATCGGGCGGCAGTGCATGCTCCGCAATCTCTTCGAAGTTCAAGCCAAGTGCCTTGGTGTAGAAGTCCACTGCCTTTTCAATATCCTTGACCACGATGCCGATGTGATCGAGCTTGTGATCGTTTAGTTTTAGCTGCGCCATCTTTGGCACCTCCTTGTATAATAGTTTCCGAAGATTCTCAGGCTGAGTCCCTAAGAATCAAGAGGTGTAATCCCCCTGAATCCCCCTTTACTAAAGGGGGATTTCCTCCTTATATTTCGAGTGCCGTCTTCCAACCCTCGCGCATGGCTTCCAGTATCCGCCTGGGCTCGACGCAGTCGCCGATGCTGTACACCTTGGGGGCCTTGCCCTTGAACGCATCAGCAAGGTCTGTGTCTGACGTTGAACCGGCAGCGATCACGTAGGTATCGGCGACGATGTTCTTCATGGCGTCGGCCGCGATCTCTGACATAGCTGTTACGCCTCCCCGTACGTGGACACGAGCACCGGTATCGGTTGCCAGCATGTACTGGACTCCGGGAACCAGGCGGACGCCCTTTTGCTTCAGTCTATCCACGAGGATCATTCTCATGTCGGGGTTCATCTTGTCTGCCATGAACCGGCTTCTTCTGGCAACGGTCACCTGCTTGCCCTTGTCCGCGAGGAATTCGGCGACCTCGCAGCCAACAAGATCGCCGCCGATGACGAGCACCCTGTCGCCTACCTTTGCCTTGCCCATAAGGACATCCTCGGCGGTGACCACGTTTGACAGTGTATTCAGCCCGGGGACCTCCCCCTCAGGGATCACGGTCTTGACGCCGGTGGCAAAGATAACGACATCCGGTTTTAGCCTCTTGATTTCATCAGGGGTCAGCGCTTTCCCCATTACTACCTTGACTTTGCGCTTCTTGAGCTGAGTTGCCTGGTAGCTAATCAGTTTATTTAGCTCGGACTTATGGGGCGGTATCGCGGCCTGTATCAATTGTCCGCCCAGCTTTCTGCTCTTCTCGTAGAGTGTTACCTGGTGGCCTCTAAGCGCCGCTACCCGCGCTGCCTCCATGCCCGCTGGCCCTCCGCCAGCGATAACCACCTTCTTGGGCTTAGCCGCACGTTTGATGTCGAATTCCTTTTCCCTGCCAATAGCGGGATTTACCGAGCAAACCACGCCGTCTGCCCATGCCAGGGTCTCTATGCAGTGATTGCAGTGGATGCAAGGTCGTACCTCGTCTTCTTTGCCCGAAGCCAGCTTGTTGGGAAGCTCGGGATCAGCCTGTATCGGCCTTCCCATGGCGACAAAATCCAGTTTCCCAGATCTAAGAGCCTTTTCCCCAATCTCTGGGGCGATCCGTGCCGCGGCGATCACCGGGACTTTGACCACCTTCTTCACCGCCTCAACCATGTCGAGGTAGGGGGCTGCTCCATGAGCCTCTACCGGGCACATTGTGTAGTATTGCCAGGCATAATCGTAGTAACCGCTGGCTGAGAGGTGGATAGCATCGGCGCCGGCATCTACGAACATGGGAGCCTGCGTT
>DAOUTY010000021.1 GCA_030668425.1 Chloroflexota bacterium | reverse complement strand
TGGTGCTCTCTGCGGACTGGGAACAACTGCTCCCAATCCTGTCCTCAGCAGCATACGCCACTTCCGTGAAGAATGGGAATCCCATGTTACCCAGAAGGTATGCCCGGCTCTAGCCTGCTCTGCCCTGATAAAATACTATATCCTTCCCGACAAGTGTTCGGGCTGTGGCATATGCATCAGGGCCTGCCCCGTGGATGCAATCAGAGGCGGTAAGAGGATGGTACATATAATCGACCAGGATAAGTGCATCAAGTGCGGGACATGTCTGGAGAAATGCCCCCCGAAGTTCAGCGCGGTGAAGGTGGTAAGCGGCGAGACCATCGAGGTGCCCAGCGAGCCTGTACCTGTAGCCGCAGGCGCAGATTGAGTGAGGTGCAATGCAAGTGGACACTACTACACTAACTAAAACTGAGACTGACACCATCACCATAACCATAGATGGCGTTGAGGTCAAAACAACCAAAGGCAAAAGAATTCTGGAAGCGGCACTGGATAACGGCATCTACATCCCCAATCTGTGCGCCCTGCGAGACATCAAGCTGCCCACCGGGGCATGCCGGCTATGCCAGGTCCAGATCGAGGAAAGACGTGGCACTATTACCGCATGCAGCGAGCCGGCGGCCGACGGCATGGTTGTTCACAGCAACACACCTGAGGTTAACGAACTGCGGCGCAAGATCCTGCAGATTATGCTGGCCAGGCACCCCAGCGTTTGCCTTACCTGCCACCGCAGGGAACGCTGTAAGCCCGGAGACATATGCTTGCGATTGGTGAGCGTGACCGAGGATCAGTGCGTCCTCTGTCCCAAGAACGGGCGTTGCGAGCTACAGAGGGCGGTCGATTTCATAGGCATCGAGGAACAGCCCTACCCCTACAAATCCAAGGGGTTCCCCATCGAGATGGATAACCCATTCATCGTGAGGAACAACAACCTGTGCATCCTGTGCGGGAAGTGCGTCAGGATATGTCAGGAGGTCCGAGGCGTGGAGGCTATTTCATTTAACCTTCGGGGATACGAAACCTATATAGGCGGTGCCTTCGGTAAAACCCTTTCGGAATCAGGGTGCAAGTCCTGTGCTGCCTGTGTTGATGTCTGCCCCGTTGGGGCATTGACAGAGAAGAACGGTCGCTACGCCGGACTGCCGGATCGTGTTGTGACGACAATATGTCCTTACTGTGGAGTCGGTTGCCAGCTCAATCTTGAGATCAAAGACGAGAAAATAATAAGAGTCGTCCCCGATCCCGAAGGTCCAGCCAATAAGGGACAAGGCTGCGTAAAGGGTAAGTTTGGGCTGGACTTCGTTGGACATCCCGACCGTTTGACTACGCCCCTTATCAAGAAAAACGGGCAGTTTGTGGAGGCGAGCTGGGGTGAGGCGCTGGACCTGATAACAGCCAAACTGCGCAACTATAGAGGAGATCAATTCGCTGCCATATCTTCAGCTAAGTGTACGAACGAAGACAACTACGTTTTTCAGAAGTTCACCAGGGCGGTGATGGGCACAAACAATATCGACCACTGTGCCCGTCTCTGACATGCGCCTACAGTGGCTGGTCTAGCCACATGTTTCGGAAGCGGCTCCATGACCAATTCAATAGAAGAGATCGGCGATGCCCGCTGTATTCTGGCAATCGGCACTAATACCACCGACGACCACCCTATAATAGCCCTGGAGATAAAGAAGGCCATCGACAAGGGGGGCAAGCTCATCGTTGCCGATCCCCGCAAGATTGACCTTGTTAGCAGGTCCCATGTCTGGCTGCGGCAGCGACCAGGGACAGATGTGGCTCTACTAATGGGCATGGCCCGGGTAATAGTTGACGAGGACCTTCTGGACAAAGCGTTCATTGAAGAGCGCTGCGAGAACTTCGAGGAGTTCAAAGACTCGCTTAGATCATTCGATCTCAACCATGTATCAGAGATCACGGGAGTGCCGGCTGCACAAATAGTCGAAGCAGCGCGTCTATATGCCACTCACGGCCCATCGTCCATCCTATACGCTATGGGGATCACACAGCACTCCCACGGCACCGACAATGTGATGGCGACGGCCAACCTTGCCATGCTCACTGGCAATATCGGCAAGCCTTCCTCAGGGGTGAACCCGCTACGCGGCCAGAACAATGTCCAAGGAGCATGTGATATGGGCGCCCTGCCCAATGTCTATCCTGGCTACCAGGGGGTAGCTGCTCCCGCTTTGGTGGAGAAATTCGAGGCTGCGTGGGCCTGTGCCCTGCCAGCGGAGCCAGGGATAGTGCTCACTGAGATGTTCCACGCTATGGCTGAGGGCAGGATCAAGGCCGTGTACCTTATGGGCGAGAATCCCGTGCTCAGCGACCCCGATGCCAAACATATTGACGAAGCGCTCGGGAAACTGGAATTCCTGATAGTCCAGGACATATTCCTCACCGAAACGGCGCAATTCGCCGACGTGGTGCTGCCCGCGACAAGCTTCGCTGAGAAGGATGGCACCTTCACCAATACCGAGCGACGCGTGCAGCGCGTGCACAAGGCGCTCGATCCAGTGGGCGATTCCAAGCCGGACTGGCAGATCATCTGCGACATCGCCAGACGAATGGGTGCGCAGGGCTTCGACTTTGCCAATCCTTCGGAGATTATGGAGGAGATCGCCGATGTAACGCCTGCCTATGGCGGCATTACTTATCAAAGACTGGACAGTGGTGGCCTGCAATGGCCCTGCCCCTTTGAGGACCACCCGGGGACCAAGTACCTGCACGCCGATATCTTCGTCAGGGGCAAAGGCAGGTTCATGCCTCTGGAGTATAAGCCACCCCGCGAGGAGCCTGATGATGACTATCCATTGATATTGACCACAGGGCGCAATTCGTACCAGTTCCACACCGGCACCATGACAAGGAAATCTAAAGGCTTTGATGATATGCACGGCGAGGAGGAAGTGGAGATCAATCCTCAAGATGCCGAATCCTTAAGGATTGCCGATGGCGATAAGGTGCAGGTTTCCTCCCGACGCGGGAAAGTAACGACGAAAGCGAAGATTACAGAGAACTCACCAAAGGGCGTGGTCTTCATGACCTTCCATTTCGCTGAAACCCGTACCAACTTGCTCACTAACCCCGCACTTGATCCAATTTCCAAAATCCCTGAGCTCAAGGTCTGTGCGGTCAGGGTGGAAAAACCTTAAACGCAAGCGCTTATGTACCTGGCGTTTACGCCAAAGTTAAAAGTGGCCGAACAAAGCTGCTCCAGTCGTTGTTGGACAGATGCGAATTGGGCAGCTATTTGTAACAGGGTATCTAACCCGAACCACTCCTGATTACACTTATGCTCATCCATACGTGGTGGTTCTCGAAGGATAAATCAGCCTTCAAGTAGGCATAAATGCGCTACGGAGGTCGATTCATTAGGCTTTTCTGACAATCGCAAACAGGCATTTACGCGGTGGTTCACTTGCATCCACGTCGAGTACACTGAAGTAGATTATCAAAGACTGATAGGAAACCCGCGAAGCAGAGTGGAAGCCGGAAAGCGGGGTGCCTCTGTGTATGAGATGTTATTGCCCCATTTCAACCCAGCATCACCAATTATCTCCAGCAATAGTATATAATAGGATTGTGAGTTGGTTGTAAATTAGAGGCCAGAATACCGTGCAAGCTTTGACTCCATATAAAGACGCGATCGACATAGTAAAAGAGGCTGGCGGTGAGGCTTTTGAGCAGTGTTATCAATGTGGTCTTTGCAGCGGCACCTGCCCCTGGAACCTCGTAACGAGTTTCATCGTCCGCCGTTTGATCCATCAGGCGCAGCTCGGACTGGTTGATTTCGAGGATGACGACCTCTGGCTTTGCGCCACCTGCGGCGCCTGCGTTGCGCGTTGTCCCCGCGGTGTCGAGATTATCGATATTATGCGAGCCATGCGCAATGTCGTGGCCGAGGTAGGGGCAGCCAAGGTCCCCGACTCCCTGCGCATCACGGCCAAGAACATTGCCTCTGCAGGCAACCCCCAGGGAGAAGCGAGGGAAATTCGGGGGAATTGGGCAGAGGAATCAAAGGTAAAGACATTCACCGAGGGTACGGAGCTTTTGTATTTCTCCTGCTGTGTCCCCGCTTACGATCCCAAAGTAAGAAGGATAGCACAGGCCACAGCTGGAATCCTTAATAAGGCAGGGGTTGACTTCGGCATCCTCGGCGCCAAGGAGAGCTGCTGCGGTGAAAGTATCCGTAAAGCAGGAAACGAGAGCATCTTCCAGAGCCTGGCCAATAGCAACATCCAGGCTTTCACTGAAAGTGGTGTGAGTAAGGTCTTGGTCAGCTCTCCCCACTGCTACCACACCTTCAAGAACGAATATCCTGCGCTTGGCGGCAACTTCGAGGTGGTTCACACTGCCCAATACCTGCTGGAACTCATCAGAGACCAGAAGTTGAAACTCACCAAAGAGCTTAATAAAAAGGTCGCCTACCAAGATCCATGCTACCTCGGGCGTCACAACGGTATATACGACGAGCCCCGGGAGGTTCTAAGGAGCATCCCCGGACTGGAACTCATCGAACTGCCCGATTCACGGGAAGAGAGCATTTGCTGCGGCGGCGGCGGCGGAAGAATCTGGATTGAAACGAAAAAAGGTGAGAGATTCTCAGACTTGAGATTGGAACAAGCCATTGAGGCAGGGGCGGAAATCCTGGCAGTCGCCTGCCCATATTGCATGCTCAACTTTGACGATAGTGTTCTAACGATGGACAAAGGTGAAATCATCGAGATCAGGGATATCTCGGAATTGGTTTGGGGGGCAATATAACGGCTGAAGCATTAGATAGGGACGAGAGAAGAATCGGCGTTTATATTTGCCACTGCGGATTGAACATCGCCGATACGGTCGATGTGGAAGCGGTGGCTAACTACGCTGGGACTCTAAACTCTGTGGCTGTGGCACGGGATTACAGGTTCATGTGCTCCGATCCCGGGCAGGACCTTATTAAAAACGACATAAAGGAACTGAATCTCAATCGGGTTGTCGTTGCCTCCTGCTCGCCCCGAATGCACGAGCCTACCTTCCGCAAGGCCTGCGAAGCTGCCAGTCTGAACCCCTATCTCTTCGAGATGGCCAATATCCGAGAGGACTGCAGCTGGGTCCACGACGACAGAGAGGTCGCTACGCAAAAAGCGAAAGCCCTGGTTCGGGCTGCTGTGGCACGAGTCTACTACAACGACCCGCTGGAGATCAAGGAAATCCCGTTTAACCCCGATACCCTGGTGGTGGGTGGCGGCATTGCCGGCATCCAGGCTGCGCTGGAAATCGCCGACTCCGAGCACAAGGTCTATCTGGTGGAAAGGGACCCCAGTATCGGCGGTCACATGATTCAACTGGACAAGACCTTCCCTACACTTGATTGCTCTCAGTGTATCCTGACCCCCAAGATGGCCGCGGTAGGAGCGCACCCATACATTGAACTCCTGAGCTACAGCGAGGTTGAAGAGGTGTCGGGATTTGTAGGAGCTTTCAAGGTTAAGGTTCGAAAGAAGGCACGCTACGTGGATGAAGACAAGTGCACCGGCTGCGGCCTGTGTCAGGAGAAATGCCCCTGGACGGCGGACAGCGAGTACGATGTTGGTTTGAGCAAGAGAAAGGCCATCTACACCCCCTTTGCTCAGGCAATTCCCAATGTGCCTGTTATCGACAGGGACAGTTGCGCCTATTTCTTGAAGGGCAAGTGCCGCGCCTGTGAGAAGTTCTGCGAAACAGGGGCAATCGATTTCGAGCAGGTTGACCAGTTTATCGAGCTGGAGGTAGGCGCAATTATTCTCGCCACGGGCTACGATGCCTTTGATCCCAGCACCATTTCGCAATACGGCTACGGGATATACGATAATGTCATTACCGGCCTTCAGTTCGAGAGATTATCCGCCGCTACGGGGCCAACCGGCGGCGAGATCCGCCTCAAAGACGGCCGGAAGCCGGAAAGCGTGGCCATCATACACTGTGTTGGCAGCCGCGACCAGAACTATCACGAATACTGCTCCCGCGTTTGCTGCATGTACGGACTAAAAGTAGCCCACATCGTTAAAGATAAGACCAATGCCGATGTCTACGAAATGTACATAGATATGCGCTGCTTCGGCGAAGGTTACGAGGAGTTCTACAAGCGTGTATCGGAGGAAGGCGTTAATTTCATCCGGGGGAAGGTGGCCAAGGTTACCGACAAAGCCGTGAGTGAAGAGGAGGAGGGAAAGCTAGTCGTCATTTGTGAGGATACGTTACTGGGGTCTATCATCCGGGTTCCGGTAGATATGGTAGTCCTTTGCATAGCTTTGGAAGCTCGCTCCGATGCCGAAGAGGTCGCCAGGAAATTCATCATTAGCCGAAGGGCCGACGGCTTTTTCCTGGAAAGGCACGTTAAGCTCGACCCCGTGGCAACGCCTTCCGACGGTGTCCTGATCGCTGGCTGTTGCCAGGGCCCCAAGGACATCCCCGACACGGTGGTTCAAGCCTCGGCGGCTGCTGCCAGGGTGCTGGCTATGATAAGCAAAGGCAGGGTTACACTTGAAGCCTCTGTCTCCCATGTGAACGAAGACCTTTGTATCGGCTGCGGACGCTGCGAGGAGCTATGCGAATTTCATGCCCCCAAGGTCGGCATATACGAGAAGCCGATGCCCGTGTCCAGGGTAAACGAGGCGTTGTGCAAAGGTTGCGGCGCCTGCGCTGTAGCATGCCCCACCGGCGCTATCTCGATCAAGCATTTCAAACCAGAGCAGATACTGGCCATGGTTGATGCTCTAGCGGAGACTTAGCAGTGAGTGAATTCGAACCAAGTATACTTTGCTTCGCCTGCAACTGGTGTTCTTATGCCGCAGCCGATATAGCCGGGACGAGTCGTATTCATTACCCCCCCAATGTAAGGCTGCTAAGAGTGATGTGCAGTGGAATGGTGGATGCTGAATATGTCATGAAGGCTCTGGAGGCAGGATTCGACGGAGTCATGGTCGCCGGCTGCCATATAGGAGACTGTCACTATATTTCCGGTAACATTAAGGCGCAGGAAATGGTGACCAGACTGAAGAAATTGTTGCACATACTGGGATTGGAAGATGAACGGCTCATGCTTAAATGGATCGCAACATCCGAGGGGCCGATATTTGCCGAGACAATCAAGGAGTACGTCGAGCAGTTGAAGAAACTGGGGCCATCGCCTTTCCGAAAGGAGCTGGTGACTTGAGCCTAGAGGACATAATTCAGGAAACAAAGACCTTTTACTGTCTTGATTGCGGCAAGTGTACAGGCCTATGCCCGGTATCCCGATACAATCCAGCCTACTCCCCCCGGGTTATGCTGGAAAACGCTCTATTCGGCTTCCAGGACGATCTGACCTATAATCATGACCTCTTCTCCTGTTTGACCTGCTATGCCTGCTCATCCAAATGTCCCGGGGACGTGGATTATCCCCTCTTCATACAGAAGGCAAGGGCTCTTGCGCTAGACGCCGGGCAACATGGTGACTGTGCCCATTCAGGCACTGTTCAATCTCTGGCAAGGCTCATGTCAAATCCCGGAGTCAGCCAGAACAGGCTGGAGTGGCTATCTGACGGGCTTCGAATATCAACTCAAAGCGACACCATGTTCTTCGTAGGTTGCGCCCCCTACTTCGAGCACATATTCGATTTCGACAGCGGCGCCATCGACGCCGTGAAAGCCAGCTTGAAGATACTCAATCACTGTGGAATAGAGCCTGTGGTGCTGCCAAACGAGAGGTGTTGCGGCCACGACATGCTCTGGACTGGCGATGTTGAGACCTTTAGACGGTTGGCCGAGCATAACGCCGCCATTATCAAAGAGGCCGGAGTAAAAAAGATAATCTTCTCATGTCCGGAGGGCTACCGCACTTTTAAAGAGGATTACCCTAAATATGTGGACATAGACTGCGAGTTACAGCATATCTCCGAGTTTCTGGCTGACAGAATAGCGGAGAACGGGTTGGATTTTAGCGAGGTTAAAAGGAAGGTAACATACCACGACCCCTGCCGGCTAGGCAGGCATCTCGGTATCTACGAGCAGCCGAGAAAGGTAATAGCGGCCCTCCCCGGTATAGAGTTAGTTGAAATGGAACACAACAAGGAAGAGTCGCTCTGCTGCGGTACCAGCGCCTTCGTCAATTGCGACTCCTGCTCCAAGCAGATAAGGGTTGACCGTCTGCTCGAAGCAAAAGCCACAGGGGCGGATACCTTGATAACCTCCTGTCCTAAATGTCAAATCCATTTCAGGTGTGCCATGACGAACAAGGGGGAGGAAAAGGGGCCCGACGTAGAGATCGAGGTGATGGATCTGGTAAATCTGGTTGCGAATGCTCTGGGAGACGGACACAATGAGTGATGCGGTTCTGGTAATAGGTGGCGGAATCGCCGGGATACAGGCGTCGCTGGATTTGGCGGACATGGGGAAGCATGTGTATCTGGTTGAGAAGAGCCCCAGTATTGGGGGCAGGATGGCTCAACTGGACAAGACTTTCCCCACCAACGACTGCTCAATATGCATCCTCGCACCCAAGATGGCCGACTGCTACGATCACTCTAACACCACTATTCTCACCTATTCCGAGGTAAAAGAGATAACAGGTTCAGCCGGCGATTTCACTGTTACGGTGCTCAAGAAGGCCAGATATGTTGATGCGAAGAAATGCACCGGTTGCGGCGAATGTACTGAGAAATGCCCGGCTAAAGCACCCGACCTGTTCAATATGGGTCTGGGAACGAGGAAGGCGGCATATCTGTATTTCCTTCAGGCCGTCCCCAGGGTAGCCCTTATCGATCAAGAATACTGCATCAGAATGACCAAGGGGCTGACAAAAGACGGTAAGCCAAGATGTGGGGTCTGCAAAGACGTATGTCAGGCGGGAGCAATCGATTTCGACCAGCAAGACGAGGAGATCACTCTGAATGTGGGAGCGATAATCATCGCCACCGGCTTTGACCCCTACGACCCCACCAGCTTGACCGAGTACGGCTACCGCCGATACAAGAATGTGGTTACTGCCATGGAATACGAGAGGCTTATCTGCGCCTCGGGGCCAACCGGCGGTCATCTCAAGAGGCTATCCGCCGATGACAGAGACCCCAAGACCATCGCCTTCATACAGTGCGTAGGCTCCAGGGATTTGCATCACAATAAATACTGCGCCAGCGTCTGCTGCATGCATTCCACCAAAGAGGCAATACTGGCGAATGAGCATGACCCTGAGATTCATTCCTATATTTTCTATATAGACATTAGAGCCTCCGGGAAGGGGTTCCAGGACTATGTCGCCAGGGCAAAGAAGGAATACAACGTAACCTATATCAGAAGCAGGGTTGCCGAGATAGCCCAGGACGCCGGGGAGAACCCTGTAATCTGGTATGAAGATACCAACTCGCGGCAGGTAAAAAGCATGACTGTGGACCTGGTCGTGTTAGCAACCTGTATGGTGCCGCGAACAGATGCCGTGGGGCTAGCAGCGATAACCCATACCGCCCTGGATGAATATAAATTTTTCCAGACATCGCCCCTGGCCCCCGTGGATACGACGATTCCGGGAATATTCGCCTGCGGTTACTGTCAGGGCCCCATGGACATTCCAGAGTCAGTGGCCCAGGCCAGTGCTGCCGCGGCCAGGGCTGCCGAGATCGTGAGCTGAGGTAAAAGTATGTCCGAAGTGAGAATAGGCGTTTTTGTCTGTCACTGCGGGAGCAATATCGGCGGCTGGCTGGACGTCCCCGAGGTAGCTGAATATGCTCGCTCCCTGCCCAACGTCGTATTTGCCCAGGACAATCTTTACACCTGCTCCGAGGCGGGGCTATCCCAGATAAAAAACGGTATCAAGGAACACAATCTCAACCGGGTAATAGTTGCCTCCTGCACCCCCCGAACGCACGAGCCCCTGTTCAAGCGCGTGTGTCAGGAATCCGGGCTCAATCCCTCTCTCTTTGAGTTCGTCAATATTCGGGAGCAGTGCTCCTGGGTCCATATGCAGCAGCGTGAAGCGGCGACTCAGAAAGCGAAAGATCTCATCAGAGCCGGTGCTGCCAAAGCCAGCCTCCTAGAGCCACAGGAGGACATATATGTAGATGTCGAGCCCAGGGCTCTAATCATCGGGGGTGGAATCGCCGGTCTGACGACGGCGCTCACTATTGCCAACGTAGGCTTCGATGTGAAGCTGGTAGAGAAGGAGAAGGAACTGGGCGGTTTATTGCGGCACCTGTACAAGCTGTATCCCTCTAATGAGGAGGCCGCAGCGGTGATAACGCCCAGGATAGAAGCAGTCAGGAATCACCCCCGTATCGAAGTATTCAATGACTCGACCGTAAGAGATGTCAGGGGATTTGTTGGCAACTATGACGTCATCATTGCCTCGGATGGAAAGGAAGAGACAATAAAGACCGGCGTGATAATCGTAGCCACCGGGGCGGAGGAGCTAAAGCCGCAGGGACTCTACAGTTACGATGGACAAAAGGTGATAACCCAGATGGAACTGGAGCAGTTGCTCGCGGATGGGAATGTCAGCGCAACCAAGGTGGCAATGATACTTTGCGCCGGCGCAAGGATTCCCGAGAGAACATATTGCTCCCGCACCTGCTGCATGACCGCCATCAAGAATGCCGTCTTGATTAAGAAACAGAGCCCTGAGGCACAGGTCTACATACTCTATCGAGACCTGCAGACCTACGGCACTGAATACGAAGAATATCTCAGAATGTCCAAGGAGATGGGCATAAGATATATAAAGTATTCTCTCTCAAATCCTCCCACAGTGAGTGACGGCGGAGTTAAGGTATACCACGAGCTGCTGGGACGGGAGCTGAACCTGGAAACGGACCTGGTTGTTCTGGCCACCCCGCTCGTTCCTCATAGTGACGCAAAAGAACTGGCCAAGAAGCTGAAGGTGCCTCTGGAGCAAAACAAATTCTTCCTTGAAGCCCATGTTAAGCTCAGGCCCTTAGATTTCGCCACCGACGGTATATATCTCTGCGGCTGCGCCTCCTGGCCCACGGATGTTGAGCAGACCATTGCCCAGGCATTGGGCGCTGCATCCCGGGCGCTCATCCCCCTGACCAAGGGGCAGGTCAAGGTGGAGCCCATCGTTTCCTCGGTGGACCAGGATAAATGCATTGGCTGTGGGATTTGCGAGTACCTCTGCCCCTACAAAGCTATCGCTGTCTTCCCCACTGACAAGGGGGACCGCGCAAGCACCATTGTTGCATCCTGTAAAGGCTGCGGCGTATGCAGTTCTCATTGCCCTATGATGGCGATAACTATGCAGAATTTCAATGATGACCAGATTACAGCCCAGATCGCCGCTCTGGCGGCGGTATAGGTGAAGGCGTAATGGATAACCAAAACGACTTTGAGCCGAGGATTCTGGGGTTCTGCTGCAACTGGTGTTCCTATGCCGGCGCCGACCTCGCCGGGGTCTCCAGGATGCAATACAGGCCCAACGTGAGAGTTATCAGGGTTATGTGCTCGGGGAGGATAGACCCCGCCTTCGTGATCGAGGGCTTCCTGCGCCGAATGGACGGGGTAATGGTACTAGGTTGCCATCTGGGCGACTGCCACTATTTAACCGGCAACTACGAAGCCATAAACATGATAAACGAGGCCAGAAAGCTGCTGGAATACAGCGGCATCAATAGCGGGAGATTGCTCCTGGACTGGGTTTCCGCTTCCGAGGGTGCCAGGTTCTCCGAGGTAGTTACCAATTTCACCGAGGAGATAAGGGCATTAGGGCCCCTTGGAGCGGCGGAGGGACGGGACTTCAGCGAACTTGAATTCAAGCTGAGGGCAGCCCAGGCAACGGCCCGGGGTGAGAAGCTGAGATGGGTCGCCGCCAAACAGACCGAATTCATGACCGAAGGTAACAAGTATGGCGAGGTCTTCTCACGACATGAACTCAACCGTATGCTGGAGGGCGTTATCGCTGATGAGATGGCGGTAAACGAGATATTGCTACTCATGAAAGAGAGGCCGTTATCGGTTAAGGAAATGGCGGCAGCCATAGACCTGCCGCCGCCCCGAGTGTTGAGATATGTATCAGCCCTGAGAAAAAAGGGCCTGGTCGATTTACAAAGCCTGGATGGCAACTCACCCCGATATGCTATCCGGGTCGAGGAGGAAGTGCAACAGTGAGCGGCAAAGCGGTGCTGATAATAGGTGGCTCTGTCACCGGAGCAAAACTGGCCCTGGAGCAGGCCAGAGCGGGCAACAAAGTATATTTAGTGGAGAAATTCCCGTCGCTTGCCTGTGAGCGCACTGCGCATAACAATGGTTCCGCTGCCGACCAATCCCTCGTGTCTCCGATGCTGGAGGAACTGAAGAACAACGATAACATTCAGATAATCACGGGCGCCCAAGTTGAAAGGGTAGCTGAATCTGACGGCAAGTTCAGGGTCAACATCAAGCAGCGCCCCACCAGGCTAATAGACGAACGCTGCGATGACTGCAAGGCATGTATTGCGGTATGTCCGGTAAACCTCTGGGATGACGCCGATCAGCAGCTTGCACTGCGCACCGCCATAGACTCACCATGCGCCGGAAGCGGCACTTACAATATCGTTAAAGACGACATGCCCGTATGTCAGGCAGCCTGTCCGGTAAATCTTGACATAAGGGGCTACATCGGGCTGATCGCTGACGGCAGGTTTGACGAAGCCCTCGCCCTCATCAGAGAACGACTTCCCTTCCCCGGGGTTATCGGGCGCATCTGCCCCCATCCCTGCGAGCAGAAATGCAATCGAGGCGACCAGGATAAACCGCTCTCTATCCGCGTGCTTAAAAGGTTCGTCGCCGACTATGAATTACAGGAGCAAGGCGAACTAAAAGTCCCGCCGAAGGCCGCAGAGCGCGAAGAGAAAGTCGCTGTCGTCGGGGCCGGGCCGGCAGGTCTGACCTGCGCCCATGACCTGGCACTACTCGGGTACGGCGTAGTTGTCTTCGAGGCATCATCCGTGCCCGGCGGTATGCTGGCACTGGGCATTCCCGATTACCGCCTCCCCAGGGAGATCCTTGAAAAGGAGATAGACGTCGTCAGGGCTCTGGGGGTAGAGATCAAGACAGATTCGCCCGTCGGCAAGGGCCTGTCCATTGACGACCTTTTCAGTAAGGGTTTCAAGGCGGTATTCGTTGGCGTAGGCGCCCACCAGAGTCAGAAACTGGGGATTCCGGGCGAGGATACCAAAGGAGTGGTCCACGGGGTTGACTTCCTGCGGGACTTGAACCTGGGTCGAGAGGTCTGGGTAGGGAAAAACATAGGCATAATCGGCGGCGGAAACGTTGCTATGGACGCCGCCCGCTCATCTCTCAGGCTGGGGGCCAAGAAGGTATCCATTCTCTACAGGCGAACGAGACAGGAGATGCCCGCCAGCGATGACGAGATCGAGGCGGCTGAAGCCGAGGGGATTGAGATTCAGTACCTGGTTGCCCCTGTTGAGGTCCTAAGCGGCAGCGGTAAGGTCAAAGGCCTGAAATGCAACAGGATGGAACTGGGAGAACCCGACGCTTCAGGTAGAAGGCGGCCGGTGCCGATCAAGGGCTCAGAGTTCGATATGGAACTGGACATGATAATACCGGCTATCGGTCAAGCCACAGAGCTCTCATTCCTGGGCGAAAACAGCGGAATCGAGATAACAAAAAGAGGCACGCTGGCAGCCGATACCGAGACTCTGGCGACATCACGGCCGGGCGTCTTTGCCGGCGGCGACGCGGTGAGCGGCCCGGCTATGGCCATCGAGGCCGTGGCCGCGGGTAAGAGGGCAGCGGCATCCATCGATAATTATCTCAGAGGAGAATAAGAGTTTCATGGCCGAGGAAAGAAGAAGATACCTCATAGAGTTCAAGGATATACCCTCGGAGCGCCAGGGGATTCCTGAACTCGATG
>DAOUTY010000160.1 GCA_030668425.1 Chloroflexota bacterium | reverse complement strand
TTAGCGACTATGGTGAGGTAGCTGAGGCCATAAAAGAGCTGCGCATTAGGGGAGCGCCTGACATCGGCGTCGCCGCTGCTTATGGCTTCGCTCTGGGAGCTCAAAAGATCGAAACGGACTCCAAAGATGAGTTCCTGGCCCGGTTACGCCCCGTAAGCGAAACGCTCTCCTCATCCCGCCCCACCGCAGTCAACCTCTTCTGGGCGCTGGAAAGAATGAACATGGTAGCTCAAAGCGGCGAAGACGTGTCGCAGATCAAGAAAGACCTCCTCGCTGAGGCCCGGAAGATAGAGGCCGAAAACGACAAGGCCAATCGCCGCCTTAGCGAACTCGGAGCGGAGCTAATCCAAGATGGGTTCACCATACTGACCCACTGCAACGCCGGCTCGCTGGCCACAGCGGGATACGGGACCGCGCTGGGGATAATCAAGATGGCCAGGGAGCAAGGCAAGAGGATAGAGGTATATGCTACCGAGACCCGCCCCTTACTCCAGGGAGCAAGGCTCACAACATGGGAGCTGCTCAAGGAAAATATTCCAGTGACTCTGATCACCGACAGCATGGCCGGATATTTCATGAACAAGGGCGAGATAGACTGCGTGATCGTCGGTGCCGACCGTATAGCAGCCAACGGCTACGTAGCCAACAAGATCGGCACCTACACCCTGGCGGTCTTGGCCATGGAGAACGCCATCCCCTTCTATGTCGCCGCGCCGCTGAGCACCATCGACCTCTCATTGCCTACGGGCGAGGATATCCCTATAGAGGAGCGAAGCCCTGACGAGGTCACCCACATTCAGGGGATCAGGATCGCTGCTGATGGGGTGAGGGCGGCCAATCCCGCATTCGACGTTACCCACCATAGCTATGTCACCGCCATTATCACCGAGAAAGGCGTTACCAAGGAACCCTATGTCGAGAGATTAAGAAATATTGTAAGTGATATTTGAACATCATGGGGGATTCGACCGTTAATGGTATGTCCACATTCAAGCGCTAGAGGAGACGAGAAATGCCACAAGCAAGGCTAGGTGTAATCGGAGGCAGCGGGCTATACGAGATTGAGGGGCTAAGCGATGTCGAGGAGGTAAACGTCAAAACGCCCTTTGGCGACCCCAGCGACACGATCGTGCTGGGCACGCTTGGAGAGACAAGGATGGCCTTCCTCCCCAGGCATGGCCGGGGGCACCGCATCCTGCCCACCGAGCTACCTGTGCGAGCCAACATCTGGGCAATGAAATCACTGGGGGTGGAATGGATAATCTCAGTGAGCGCTGTCGGCAGCTTGAAAGAGGATGTTCAACCTCTCGACATCGTCATCCCCGATCAGATTATCGACCGCACCAAGAGCCGGGTTAACACCTTCTTTGGAGAAGGTATCGTAGTACACTGTACGTTCTCTGATCCCTTCTGCCCCGTGCTGAGCCAGCTCCTTTACCAGGCAGCATGTAATCACATGGGCAGCCTTGTGCCCAGAGTACACCCCAGTGGTACATATATCGCGATGGAGGGGCCCTTCTTCTCCACCAGGGCGGAGTCCAACCTGTATCGCTCCTGGGGAGCAAGCATAATCGGCATGACCGCTCTACCCGAAGCCAAGCTGGCGCGGGAGGCTGAGATATGCTACGCCACGATCGCCTGCGTCACCGACTACGATTGCTGGCATGAAATACATGAGTCGGTCACCATAGACATGGT
Source organism: Chloroflexota bacterium (assembly GCA_030668425.1). Taxonomy (GTDB): domain Bacteria; phylum Chloroflexota; class Dehalococcoidia; order SZUA-161; family SZUA-161; genus DAOUTY01. The sequence goes on along the minus strand of DAOUTY010000160.1, from coordinate 3,003 downwards.
GATACAAAACCTGATGCGGACCGTGGAGGCAGCAAAGGAGGTAGTCAAATCTGCCAGTGCCCAACTACCCAAACAAAGGGGCTGTTGTTGCGCCACCGCCCTCAAAGATGCTATCATTACATCCAGGGACCTAATACCCCCTCAAAAAAGGGAGGAACTGGCTCTGCTGATAGCAAAATACCTGGAATGAGCAAAAACAATTTCGAGTTGAATGGCTTGGCTACCGCAATAGGTAGCATGCCACATGTTGATCCGCAAGAAGCCTGCTCTTTAGTCTTAAATTACCTCCCCGAAATCCCCGCCTGGCCCCAGCTTTGCAGCAGGTCCTTTCTGGAAAATATGTACGTCCAGTTCAGCGAGGGATTCCCCGGTATAGTGCTAGAAGAAGAACGCATCTGGGTCGACCGCACCCGGGATCTGAGCAAGCCCTTGGAGCAACTCTATGCGGACTATCTGGAGAACAGAATAGCTCAGAGCGCCGTAAATCTCGAATACGCAGAGGGATTTTACGTTTTTCTTAAAAAGATAGCAGCAAATGGGGAGAAGGCGGTTAAAGGGCAGGTGACCGGACCTATAAGCTTCGGGTTGACTGTCACCGACCAAGACCAGCGTCCGCTCCTCTACGACGACGTGCTCGCGGATGCCTTAGCCAAGCATCTCAGGTTGAAGGCAACCTGGCAGGAGAAGGCACTCAGCTCCGTTTGCTCTAAAACCATCATCTCCATCGATGAACCTTACCTTGCTTCACTGGGCTCCGCATTCGTCTCATTCCCCCGCGAGCAGGTAGTGAGCCTCCTTGAGGAGGTCCTGGGAGGCATAAGCGGGCTCAAGGCCATTCACTGTTGTGGCAATACCGACTGGTCGGTATTGCTACAAACATCGATCGACATTCTGAGCTTCGATGCCTACAACTACGGAGAGACCCTTAGCCTCTACCCATCTGAGGTGAAGAGCTTTCTCAGCCAAGGAGGGGTTATAGCCTGGGGAATCGTCCCCAATGACGAGCAGGCTCTGGCCAAAGAGACCGAGGCAAGCCTCCTAGACCGCCTGGAGGAGACGATGGGGCTGCTCTCAAAGAAAGGCATGGGTTACGATACCCTACACTCCCAATGTTTGATCACACCATCATGTGGGCTAGGGTCGCTTTCAAACGAGGCGGCGGAAAAGGCACTGGAGATGACAGCCAAGGTCTCAGCAGGGTTCAGGAAGAGACATCACGGGCTGAACTGATTAAAGCCTCCATAGATAGTCGGAGAATTGGAAACATTTTGAAGGAGGAACCATGAGCCAGAGGGCACGAAGACTGGCAAGAGGGGTGGCTTTGGTGGGGGCCGGGATGTCAAAATTTGGCGCATTTGCAGACAAGACGAGCCGTGATTTGTTTGTTGAAGCATTCAATGCGATGGCCAAAACGGTGGACAAAGGGATGGAGACGAAAGATATCGAAGCCCTCTATGTGGGTAACTTCTCCAGTGACCTCTTCGAAGGTCAAGGGCATATCGCTCCCATTATGGCCGATTGGATAGGACTGGTCCCCAAACCGGCCACCAGGATAGAGGATGCATGTGCCGCCAGCGGTGTCGCCTTGAGGGAAGGATTAATCGCTATAGCCTCCGGCCTCTACGATGTCGTCCTGGTTGGAGGCACCGAGAAAATGACCAACCTGCCCACAGAAAGAGTAACTGACACACTGGCAGCCGCCAGCGACGCAACCTACGAGGCTTCATGCGGCTTTACCTTTCCCTCGCTGTATGCCGCTATGGCTACCGCGTATATGGCAAAATATGGCGCTACCGTGGAACACTTCATGAAAGTAGGGATTAAAAACCACAATAACGGAGCCCTAAACCCAAAGGCTCAATTCAACAAATCCATCAGAGACCTCATGAATTCCAGAATCGAAAAGGCAAAACAAAAAGGTGACCCCGTGCCCGAATGGAATGACGAGCTTGACTTCCTCAAAGACCCCAGGGCTAATCCTGTCGTTGCCTGGCCGATGAGGCTGTTCGACTGCTCACCCATTACCGACGGCGCCGCTTGCCTTCTCCTCGTTGCTGAGGACCTGGCCAAGGATTTCTCCAATAATCCCATATACATCGTTGGCACAGGCCAGGGCAGCGACCACGCCCTGCATGAAAGGGAAGACTTGACATCCATTCTGGCAGCAAGAACTGCAGCCAGAGAGGCTTACGAGATGGCAGGGGTAAAGCCCGAAGATATTCAGATCGCCGAGGTCCATGATTGCTTCACCATCGCCGAGATCCTGGCCACTGAAGACCTGGGGTTCTTCAAACCCGGCGAGGGCTACAAGGCGATCGAGAACGGGCTCACGGCTCGCGATGGGGCTAAACCTATCAACACCTCAGGCGGTCTCAAATCTAAGGGGCACCCTGTGGGGGCTTCAGGGGCCGGGCAGGCGGTGGAGATATGGCATCAGATGAGAGGCGAAGCAGGTCCCAGACAGGTCCCGGGAAAGGACATCCGCCTCGCTTTAACCCATAACGTCGGCGCTACCGGCGGCACCTGTGCAGTTCATATTTATCAGAGGAGGTGATCCTTGGCCGAGGAAAGGGAATTTAACAGTGCCTCATTCTATCAGTTTCTCGCTGAGAAGAAACTCATGGCTTCGAGATGTAAGAAATGTCAGGCATTACATCTACCTCCCCACCCTATCTGTACCAAGTGCTCTGGGAATGATATGGAATGGGTGGAAATGAAGGGCAATGGCAAACTCGCTGCATTCACTGCCGTCGCCGTGGGCCCCACCTCTACAATCGAGGAGGGCTATGATAGAAACAATCCCTATCTCGTAGGGATCGTGCAACTGGACGAGGGGCCTAAAGTAAGCAGCCGAATTCAAGGACTTGATGCCAAGAAACCGGAGACCATCAAGGTCGGAACTCCCCTCACTGTGGATTTTCTAGAGCCAGCGGAAGGCAAACAGTGTTTCCTGGCCTTCAAAGCTCAATAGGCATCGGTTGAAACTGAGCAGAGGAAAAGTTG
>DAOUTY010000212.1 GCA_030668425.1 Chloroflexota bacterium | reverse complement strand
GGTACTGGCGAAAAACCGTCCCTGGGTATCTGGTAGTGGTCAAAATGGTTTTCCGGGGGCGGTGCTATAACAGGAGCCAGGAGAGCGACAACAACAAAGATAGCAATGATTATCAGACCTGCCAGCGACAGCGGGTTTTTGCGTAGCCGATACAGCATAAGTCTGAAATCTATCATTTTGCCTGGCCCCCCAACCTCACCCTGGGGTCTATTCGAGCATACAGCAGGTCAACGACCAGGTTAGTAAGGACAAAGAGAACCGCGCTGAACAGGGCAAAGCCGAGCACAGAAGGTATGTCCAGGCGAACGGCCGATTGCCACGCCCACCAGCCGAGCCCCTTGATGTTAAATATGCTTTCGGTGATAACCACGCCGTTTACGATAGAGGCGAAGAGATAGCCGGAAATGGTGAGCACTGGAATCAGGGCGTTTCTCCTGGCGTGCTTGTTTACCACCGTTTTCTCATCCAGCCCTTTGGCCCGGGCGGTTAGAACATAACCCTTGCCCAGAGACTCGAGCATGCTTGATCGCATCAAGCGCATTATGAAAGCGATATTCACAACCGTAATGGTTATCACCGGCAGGACCAGGTGTCTCAAGCTATCCGCCAGGACACGGGCGTTCCCATTTAGAATAGCATCGATGGTATGAAGCCCGGTGTATTCATTGAAGCCCCCGGAGTGCACCAGGATGCTCATATCGGTGCTCAGTCTCTCCGGCGGCAGTAGTCCCGAGAAATAGCCGTAGAAGACCATAAGAAGCATGAGACCCAGCCAGAAGGTGGGCAGAGACCAGCCTACGATCGCTCCCAGACGGGTCGCGTGGTCAACTGGCTTGTCCTTATGGGCGGCTGCCTTGCTTCCCAGGAAGATGCCGCCGAGGATGATCAGAGGCGCGGCAAACAGGGCTAGTTCCAGCGTTGCCGGAAGGAAATGCCAGATAGCGTCAAGCACCGGCATGGACACGACCCTGGACCAACCCAGGTTGCCGTGTATTACCTCGTTAATCCAGGTGCCGTACTGTGACCATAAGGGGTCGTTAAGGCCGTACTTCTCGATGATCTCGGGCAGGCGAGCCATCTGCTTGGGGTCTGTAATATAGAGGGTGGCTCTTTCTATCGGGGAGAAAAGCTGCAGTATGCCAAATATCAGCAGGCTGACCCCGAATAGTACCGGGACCAAGAGCAGCAGCCGGCGAATGATATAGGCTCTGAGTTACAAATTCGAACCTCTCCAGCACCATCTCAAGAAAAAGCTCCCCTCACCTTGGCGAGGGGAGCTTTCCTTGTCTTGGCGTTATGTCACTCCGAGCACCCTAATCCAAGTACTCCTTGCTTAGATTGTATACATGGCCTATGTCGGCCGGGTCGATGGGGTTGAAGAAGAATCCCTGGACCCAGTCGCGGAAATACCGCCTGCCCAGCGGCTGATACAGCATAAAGCTGGGGATCTCGTCGTAGTAGAGGTCCTGCAGCTCGTAGTAGATAGTCTGTCTTTCTGCTGCTGTTGTGGCGGCAATTCCCTGTTCGATCAAGGCATCTACCTCGGGATTGCTGTAATTCTGCCACGACGAGAAGGTGCCGTGTGTGTGCATGAACGGGTAGACGAAGTTGTGCGGGTCGGGATAGTCTGCCAGCCAGCCAATCGAGAACATGGGCAGCAGACTCGAGTACATGCTTCTGATCAGCGTTGGCCACGCCGTGACCTGCACCCTCACCTGGAACAAGGGGTTGATCTGGAACAGGTTGGCCTGCAGGATTTCGCATGCGGTCTTTCTCTCCAGGTTACCGGTGTTATAGGCCAGGGTAAGGATGAACCCCTTCTCCCAGACCTCTCCGCCCCAGGCCGCTCTCAGGTGCTCTTCTGCCAAGGCCAGGTCCAGGCTATACTGCGGCGCGGCTGGGTTCCGGTAGGGAAGTCCGTCGATCACCGGGTTGGCTACCTGTTGTGCTTCACCCAGCAGTCCATCCTCGATCATGGTGTCAAAGTCAAAGGCGTAGGCAAAGCCCAACCTCACATCCTTGTCCGTGAAAAAGTCGCGCGGGATGCCATTGCCGTCCAGCTGGCCGCTGCCAACAAAGGTGCTTTCCTCACTGATGTCAAACTGGAAGAAGAAAGCGTCTGCTTGCATTTGCGGCAGGTCCTTGTAGATCGTAAGCCCTTCAACGTCCTCGAGTTCACCGATGTAGGCTCTGGGAACGTATGCCCAGTCGGCGTCGCCAGCTAGCAACTCCAGCTTCCTCGTGGTCCACTCATCGACAACCTTGTAGATGAATCTCTCGAAGTTGGCTGGTGTATCCCAGTAATCGTCATATCTCAGCATTGAGACCCGATCAGCGGCTTCCCAGAACTCCAGTTCGAAGGGACCGCAGCCGTTTGCAATTGCCTGTAGCGGTGATCCGCCAGACGGAGGGTCGTTGAGCGCTTCGTAAGATGCCTGGGTGCCGTCCCAGTCGCCGTTCTCTATGCACCATTCCTTGTCGACGATGGAAGACCAGGTCTGAGCCAGAATCGCCATGAATGGTGGGTAGGGAGCCACCAGGTTGAATTGCACCCAATCACCATCCACCTCAACGGCACTGGTTATATCCTCCAGAGGGATTAACTCACCTTCGCTCGGGCGTGTAGTCTGGATGCCCAGGAGGGGCTCCAACAACATCCACTGCGGCCCTGCGCCGTAGTCCTGGACCATGCCCCGTTCAAACGAGTATTCCACATCCTCCGGGGTCAGGGCGTTGCCGTTGTGGAACGTGACCCCTTCTCTGATCTTGAAGAGGTAGATCTTGCCATCCTCAGAGATGGTCCACTCCGTAGCTAGCCTGGGGACAAACTCCGACGTACTCGTGCCATCGTAGTAAATGAGGGGGTCGTAGATGGCTTCAATTACCTCAGCACTGGCCGTGTCGTAGGCGTAAGCCGGATCCAGGGATTCGACTTCTCCGATTGTAGCTTCAACGAAGACATTCGGATTCTTTATTACTTGCGCTGGCGTAGGTGTTGGACTTGGCGCTTGCGTTGGGGTTGCCTCTTCCTCCCCGTCACATGCCGGCAGCAACAGGGAGACGATGAGCAATGCCATCACAAGTAAACCGGCCACACCTATTCTTTTTTGCTTCATGTTCCACCATCCCTTCTTTTTGTTTTTGGACAAATAATATAAAGTTGTCCTCTCGACCGCTACTATTATAGACGCCTTGTCAATATCTGCGCTAACCGGTGTTAGCAGATGGTGTTAAGCCTTATATCATCTCTCGTGCATCTCTACGAGTTTTCGTCTCGTTTCCACTCCCAGATAGCTCGCAAAACCCAGAACAGAGGGATCAGTTCTGACGTCGAGTACCGCGGGCAGACCTGAGTCGAAGGCCCTCCTTAAAGCGGGTTGGATTTCCTCCGGTTCGGTTACTAGCTCTCCGTAAGCACCCAGGCTTTGCGCGT
>DAOUTY010000177.1 GCA_030668425.1 Chloroflexota bacterium | reverse complement strand
GGAAGTGGCGACCGACGGCGGGCTGGAGCATCTTGAGATTCCGCTGGACTCGGCAGAGACTCCCGAGGCCGTACATGACCTTTTCTCACAGAAGAAGGTAGTCACCATCCACAGCGAGGAGGCCACCCTGGAAGACATCTTCATTCAGATCACCGGCCGGGGGCTGCAGGCATGAATTGGCGCTCTATCGGCGCCCTTGTTCATAAGGACTTAACCCTGTTCTTCAGGAACCGGTTCATTTCTGTGATAACCGTACTTGCCCTCGTTATGTTCGTCGTAATCTATTTCGTGATGCCGAACTCAGTCGATGAGACCCTGGAGATCGGACTCTACGCGCCGGTAGTCCCGCCGGCCCTGGAGTTGATGCAGCAAGCGGATGGAGGCTTGGAGATAGAGGAAGCCGAATCCGAAGAGGCGCTCAGGGAGGGTGTGACCGAGGGTGAATATATAGCCGGGCTGGTTTTCCCCGCCGACATAATGGAGAAGTTTGAGCTGGGGCAGCCGCCTGATATCAAGGTGTACTTCGCTTCGGACATGCCTGACGAAATCAGGGAGGCCGTCAACGTTATTATCACGGAGATGGCCTATCTGCAAACAGGGCAGACATTGAATATCGATTTGCAGGCAGAGATACTGGGGCGGGACATGGCAGGGGCGCAGATACCGCAGCGGGACCGCATGCGTTCGCTTTTCGCAATCTTTATCCTTATGACCGAGACCTTTGGCCTTGCCGCTCTCATTAGCGAGGAGTTCGAGCACCGCACGGCATGGGCCCTGCTGGTAACCCCGATGTCGGTCAAGGACCTGTTCACCGCCAAGGCAATCCTGGGCATCCTCCTGGCCTTCAGCCAGGTCCTGCTGCTCCTGGCGGTTGTTGGGGGAATGAACGCGCATCCTTTGCTAATAGCGATAGCTTTGCTCCTCGGGGCAGTGCTTGTGACAGGAGTGGCTTTTCTCATGGCGTCACTGGGCAAGGATTTCCTCTCGGTTACTGCCTGGGGAGTCCCCGTTATGGTTATACTTGCCATTCCTGCTATCGGAGTCATGATACCTGGCGCTGTATCTGACTGGATTAAGGCCATCCCCTCATACTATCTCACAGACACGCTATATCAGGTAGCAAACTTCGGGGCCGGTTGGGGCGATATCTGGCGCAACCTGCTCATACTTGCGGGCTTCAATGTCATCATTCTCTCAGCCGGCATCCTGGCGCTGAGGAGGAAGTTCCAATGAACCTGAGACGTGTAGGCGTTCTTCTCGGCAAAGAATTCTTCCAGGGCCCAAAGAATTTCTTCTTTGTTTTTGCAGTCGTTATTCCAATAGTTATCTCTCTGGTAATCTCACTCGTTTTCGGTACCCTGTTCGCCGATGAGGCCACGCTGGGAATCGTGGATGAGGGAAACTCCCAGCTGGTGACCCTGCTCGAAGCATCGTCTTCGGTGACCAGCATAGAGTATGACGAGAGCTCTGAGCTCAAAGAGGCAGTTGCGGAAGGTGCGGTAGATGGCGGCATAGTCCTTCCCCAGGATTTCGATAGCTCCGTTCTACGAGGAGACGAGGTGAAGATCCCGATCTACATTTGGGGGGAAAGCCTGGCTAAGCACCGCACCATACTTACGGTGACCGTGACGAATCTGATAAGGGAACTGGCGGGACAGGAAGCCCCCGTGGAGATCGAAGCTGTTACGCTTGGAGACCAGGAGAGCATACCCTGGAACGATCGACTGCTTCCCTTTATCGTCCTCATGACGGTGATGATTGCCGCTGTGGCGTTGCCGGGATCCTCGCTGCTGGCCGAGAAGGAGAAAAAGACCGTTGACGCACTGGTGATAACGCCTGCAACCATAGGCGAGGTATTCCTGGCCAAGGGACTGCTTGGCGTTATCCTCGGTGTGCTCATGGGTGTAGTAATCCTGCTGTTGAATCAGGCCCTGGGCAGCCAGCCGGGGCTGCTGGTAATGTTGCTGTTCCTCGGCTCAATAATGGCTGCAGGAATGGGACTGCTCGTTGGCTCAATAGCTAAGGACCTCATATCGTTCTACGCCAGCATGAAAATTTTTGGAATAATACTCTATGCTCCTGGGATTGTCTACCTGTTTCCGGGCATCCCGCAGTGGATTGGGAAGGTCTTCCCCACTTATTACATCGTTGAGCCAATCGTCGAAATAAGCCAGCGGGGCGGTGGCTGGCCTGAAATCGCCGCAGATGTCGTTGTCCTCATCGGGCTGAACATAGTGCTGATCGCTCTGGTGGCCTTTGCAATAAGCAGAAAAAAGCAGTATGCAGTCTAGCGTAGCGAATCAGATTGGGTAGGTTGGCCGACGTCGGCCAACCTACCCAAGAGAAACCTGCCGCTTATCTCAGGGATACACGAGTCTGCCATCTTCATACTGATAGATTGCCAGCGGGGCGGAGCAATCCCATCACGTCCGTCGATTATTGTATACCCGCGGAGGCATAGGGTTATATTCCCCTCAGACGCGCCAGAATACGGAAAAGAGGAACGAAACTATAGAACTTAGGGGGAAACCCCAGCCGATGGCAAATCGGGGGCAGTGGCGCTTAGAAAGCGAGCCCGTCGGTTTGGAAGGGCGGCTACGCCTGGCCGTCTGAGGGTTGCGGCGTCTTGCCTAGAGAACCTCGGTCAGCAGAATCCTGAGCCCGAGGCCTATGAGGACTACCCCGCCGAGAACCTCGGCCCACTTCCCTAGCAGATTTCCGATTCTTCGGCCGAAGTAGAAGCCTGCTGCTGTAAAGAGGAAGGCCACACTCCCAATCGAGATGGCGGCAATCAGTAGCCTTGATTCCAGGAAAGCCAGGCTCAATCCGACTGCCAGCGCATCGATGCTGGTCGCTACGGACAGGGTAAGCAGGGCGAATCCTTTGGTGATGTCGGTGCGTTTTGCGTCGTCCTCGTCCGAGTGTAGAGACTCCCAGATCATTCTGGCGCCGACAAGCGCCAGCAACCCGAAGGCCATCCAGTGGGCGAAACTTTCAATTGTGTCAACGATTGTTTGCCCCAGCAGCCATCCCAGAACCAGCATCCCCGCCTGGAAGAGCCCGAAGGACAGGGAAACGCGCAATACTTGGCGGGGGGAAACGCTTTGCATCGAGATGCTGCCCGCGATGGCCACCGCAAAGCAGTCGAGGGACAGGCTGACAGCGATCAGGAGAATTGTGAGTAAATCCACCGCAGCCTAGTATAACAGAGAAGCCAGGGTCGCAAGAAACGCCTCTTTTTAACAACGATTGTGGCCAATGCTACATTCTTGTCCGGCTGTTACTCAATTATGTCAAGTGTTAGCCGGCAACCCACTCAGCAAATATGGCAGCGGGCCATTCAAGCAGTTAGATGCTCAGACGCCTGGATGTCTTGACGGTTCTCCTGTCACCCCATGGGGGTTTGGTCCCCCTCCCGATGTGCTGAGTTCGTGTATAATACCTGGGGAGCGGGATTTGCTCAGATAGGCAGGTGAACGATGGTTGAGTTGAGCGACAAGCAAATAGCCGAATACTGGCATCGCAGCTACAGGACGGCGGATGGGCTCTGGTTCATGAAGGTCGAAGAGAAATACGGGTTCGACATGGCGCTGGATATCGACGACAAGGTCTGGAAGGTTTTTCCCAAGATACAGGCTCGCATGATAAAGTCCATGGGAGGACTGGAGAAGGGAATTGACGGCCTCTTCGAAGCTGTTACAACGAAGCTCTCCCTGGAAGGTTTTACGTTTGGGGCTGAAAGAGACGGTGACGGTGGTGGTTTCAGGATAGTGATCAGTGAATGCCCCTGGCACAACATAATGATCACTGCCGGCAGAGAGGGGCTTTCAGGGAAAGTGGGGACTCTCATTTGCAATAGTGAGTATTCAGTCTGGGCCTCGGAATTTGGTGACGATATACGTTTCGAGCTCAGCGACCAAATCTGCGAGGGCTGCAAGTCCTGTATTCTAAAGTTTAGCTCCGCTCCTGCTGGTATCCCTTAGACAGGGGCGTGAACGGCTAGTCCAGAGTATTGAACGCCCCCTCACACCATCCTCGGGCTTCCTCTTTTATTCTGTTCCTTCGATGTATTCCCTGTGGCTGGTTTCGATTGTGGCGGGCGCAACAAGCAGCGGGGGACTTTTGGGGGATGTGACCTGGACTTTTCTCCTATTGACCAGTGCCCCTTTTAGGTGTAGATTGCGTACCAAAGCGAGGGATCGCTCTGGTGTGATGGCTAGCCATTAG
>DAOUTY010000009.1 GCA_030668425.1 Chloroflexota bacterium | reverse complement strand
GTTGTCCTTGTCCTCGCCGAGCGCGGTGGAGACAAACCACTGCGCTCCCTCTCTCTCCTCGATGTGGCCGCCATCTCGTAGCAGGGCCATTGCCCGTTCGAACTGACTGTTCTCATAGAGGCTGTGCTCACTGAACCAGACATCGAAGCCAACGCGCAGATACTCAAGGTCAGACTTGATGGATTCAATAGCCTTGTGCAGGGCGATCTCTCCCAGTTCCCGAGTCGCCTCCTCAGGGGGGAGGGCAAGGAAAACATCACCTTTTTCAGAGACGATCTCCTGAGCAAGCTCCACAGGATAGGCCCCCTTGTAGCCATCAGCAGGCATCTCGCTATCTTTACCCAGGGCCTGCAGATAGCGGCAATAGAGAGAGCGGTAGAAGACGTCCATCTGATTACCAGTATCATTGACATAATACTCTCTCTCCACGGTATAACCTGCTGCACTGAGTATATTGGCCAGGGCGCTGCCCAGGACGGCGCCGCGCCCGTGCCCGACGTGGATCGGCCCTGTGGGGTTAACGCTAACGAATTCAAGCTGAACCCTGGAACCTTTCCCCATATCGAGATCCCCGTAAGCTTCCCCAGCATTGAGGATATCCTCCACCTGCTGGGTGAGCCATTTACTCGTGAGGAAGAAGTTGATAAAGCCCGGGGCTACCACCGATATCCTCTCCACAGCCTCGATTTGAGGAAGGAAGTTTGATAGAATCTCGGCGATGGCCATCGGGTTCATCTGCGCAACCTTCGCCATCTTCAACGGGAGGCTGGAGGCATAGTCGCCGTGCTCCGGGTTCTGCGGATGCTCCAGTGTTATCTCAGGCAGAGCAGCGGGCGGGAGTTGCCCGCTCGACTGCGCCGCTTTGGCTGCTTGCTCCAGGAATTCGGCGAGCTTGTGCTTGATCATATCTAGTTCAACTCCCCCCCGCTCCCCCATAATAGATTAACCTCTCTGTCAAGGAGCCTGTGCTCCGGCTGCTGGAAGTAGGGATCTGCGTTAAAAAGGCGGATAGCTTCTCTGCGGGCAAGCTCCAGAAGCTCGACATCGGAGAGACTGGCCATTTTCAGGTCGGGGAGACCGCTCTGGCGGGTGCCGAAAAACTCACCGGGCCCCCTGAGCCTCAAGTCCTCCTCGGCGAGGTCGAACCCGTTCTGCGTGCGTTGCAGGAGGGAAAGGCGCTCTCTGGCCTCAGCTGACGGGGTCTCGGCAAGAAGCAGGCAGTAGCTCTGGTGCTCTCCTCTTCCCACGCGGCCGCGGAACTGGTGCAACTGCGACATACCGAAACGGTCTGCGCCCTCGATTAGCATCACCGTAGCATTGGGGATATCTACACCTACCTCCACCACGGGCGTTGATACCAATATGTCGAGTTCGCCGCTGCGAAAGCGCCGCATTACCGCATCTTTCTCCGCGCTGGAGAGACGCCCATGAAGCAGCCCCAACCGTAGTTCGGGGAAGACGACCCGAGAGAGGCGCTCGTATTCGGTGGTCGCTGCCTTAGCCTCAATGGCCTCCGATTCCTCGATCAGGGGGCAGATAATGAATGCCTGCCGCCCCGTAATAACCTGTTTGCGAATGAAATCGTAAGCGCTTTGCCGCTGACTGGGGCTGATCCATTTAGTTTTGATCTCGACTCTACCCGGTGGGAGTTCATCGAGGACCGAGAGATCAAGATCGCCGTAGAGCGTGAGTGCCAGAGTGCGGGGGATCGGGGTGGCGCTCATTACCAGGACATGGGGACTCGACCCCTTCGAGCGCAGTTCCAACCGTTGCATTACCCCGAAGCGGTGTTGCTCGTCGACCACACAGAGCCCCAGATGCTGGAACTCTACCCCTTTCTGGATAAGAGCATGTGTGCCAATGGCAAGATTAATTTCCCCTGAGATGATGCCTTCCTGGACCTTCTGCCTCGAGCTTTCCCTGAGGCCACTTGTCAAAAGGCCAACGCCAATAGGGTGTGGCAGTAGCGAAGTATAGCTACTATAGGGCCTGCCATTGCCGGCCTCCCCGCTTGCTCTACTCAGTAGGCCGCATATGCTCTCGAAGTGCTGTTCTGCCAGTATCTCGGTTGGGGCCATGAGGGCGGCCTGATAGCCGTTAGCGGCGGCGAGGAGCAATGCTGCGGTGGCGACCACTGTCTTGCCACTGCCAACTTCACCCTGCAGAAGACGGCTCATGGGCTTCGATTTGCCCAGGTCCTCCCGAATCTCGGCAAAGGTGCGTTTTTGAGCTGTGGTCAGGGTGAAAGGTAGGGAATTGAAGAAGGGCTCAAGGCAGCCGCTGTCGGCGTCGAAGGCATTGCCAGTCTCCTCTTGCCAGTCTCTCTTCTTGGACAGCACGCCGAGTTGGATAAGGAAGAGTTCGTCGAAAGCCAGTCGCTTCCTGGCCTGTGCCTTGGCGTGCTCGCTGTCTGGATAGTGCGCTTGCCCGATCGCTTCGGAAAGCGGAAGCAATCCCGCTCTTTTTCTGATACCTTCCGGGAGGAAATCCGGCAGCTCGGGGAGCCAGCAGTCGAGGTTTCCCTTGACTAGCTTCCGCACCACCCGGGGCGACAGTCCTGCAGTTAGCGGATAGACAGGAACCAGCCTCCCGGTGTGAATAAGGTCATCGGAATCCAGAGGCTCCCATTCTGGGGATTGGAACACCTTCCGATTGCGGAATTCACTGACTTTGCCGCTGATTACCACCCGGCTGTTGGGGGTGAGCTTCTTAGCGAGATAGGGTTGGTTGAACCATATAACTCTTATGTTGCCGGATTCGTCGCCGACGATAGCTTCTGTCATGCGCTTCCGGTATGAGGTGGTCTTTGCGGCAGCTTCCCAGACGATGGCCACGATGGTCTGTTCCATACCCTCTTCAAGCTCTGAAATGAGCCTTCTCTGGCTATAGTCGATATGTCGGAGGGGAAAGAAGTAGAGGAACTGGCGCACCGTAATCACTCCCAGCTTGCCGAATTTACTAGCGAGGCTTGAGCTTATGCCCTTGATAGAGGTAATTGCGGAGTCTAAGTATCGGTCGATATCGCCCTGGGGGCGTTGGGAGGCAGGTTCCCGCCTCCTGCGCATGACTTGGGGCAAAGGCTCTACTTCTGGTTCTGCAGTGTCAAGTTGCTCCAGCACGCTCCTCACCCATTCCTCTCGCTTTCTTTCGTCCAGGGCGGAGTAACTAAGCGAAAGCAGGCGAGTCAGGTTTGGGTTCGAGGGGGTCAGGTTGCGCAGTAGTCTATCGAGCCCGCCCATTACCGCTTGATCGCGGTAGCCTTTGGCCTGCTCCAGTTTCAGTACCTTCTGCAATTGGTCAACCGTTAGGCTCAAAGTGCTATCTTCCAATACTGCTATTTCATCGGGGCTTCCTTAGGGGGCTTGCTGTGGGCTCTGGACCACCGCTGTGACTGTCGTAAAATCGGCTTTATTCTACCGAGACAATGTAATTGTAGTGTGGTTGTCTCCCCTCGATCACCTCTACTTCTTGAGCAAAGTATTTCTCACGGACTGCTTCCGCTGTGTGCTCGGCTTCGCTGCTCTCCGTGTCCGCCCCGTAATAGATGGTGATCAATCCCCCTTCATCGACATCCATCATGTCCAGCAGCTTGAGGACAACCCGCGTCATGCTACCGTCTGCCAGTACCAGCCTGCGGTCAAGGAAGGCAATGGTCTGCCCTTCCTTGATTGAGAGGCCGTCGTGCTCCATTGCCCTCACTGCTCTTGTGATCTCTCCGCTGCGGACTGTTGACAGCGCTTTCTGCATGGCGGCAGCGTTTGACTCCAAATCAACTTCATGGTTCAAGACGAGGAGAGATGCTATCCCCTGCGGTATAGTATTCGAGGGCACTACCGCTACGTTCTTCGGGGTCAGCTCTGGAACTTGGGCCGCTGCCAGCAAAACGTTGGGGTTATTGGGCAGTATGATAATGTTGTTTGAAGGCGCTGATTCCACAGCCTGGAGAAGCTCCTGGACGCTGGGGTTCATAGTCTCACCGCCGGGAACGACTATGGTGGCCCCAATGCTGTAGAACGCCTCAGTGAGACCTTCGCCGGAGACCACAGCTATCGCGGAGATGGCGGCCGAAGTTGACTGAGACTGTGCTACAACGAAATCACGGTGCTGTTCGTCCATATTCTCCACTTTCACCTGCTGTAGGACGCCTAAAGAAGTGACGTAGCTCAAGGCAGCCCCGGGGTCGAAGGTGTGGAGGTGGGTTCTCACAATAGATTCGTCGCCGACTACCAGGACGGATTCGCCGATGGAGTTTAGCTTCTCTCTGATAGCTTCGAGGTCGAGGTTTTTGCCCTGGAGCAGAAACTCGGTACAATAACCGAAGATGGCATCTTCCGCTGGCCCTTGCCTGATACCGGCTGCGGCTTCTATTGGCGCGATCTCGGTCTCCTCTAACTCGCCGTGCAGATAGTGTAGGATGCCTTCGAATATTACATAAAGCCCTTGCCCTCCGGCATCCACTACCCCGGCCTGGCGCAGCACCTGGAGCAGCGTGGGGGTCCTCGCCACCGAGGCTCTAGCCTCATCGACGATAGCTTCCATAGTTGCCATCAAGTCGCCGTTATGTGATGTGCCGTGTGTTTGGGCGGCATCGGTTGCTTCGCGGATGACGGTGAGGATGGTTCCTTCCACCGGCTTGCTCATCCCCCTGTAGGCGAAAGCAGTTGACTCAACCAGGGCAGCGGCGAGGTCGTTGCCATTGAAGGAGTGCTTGCCATCCAGCCCCTTGGCCAATCCCCGAAAAATCTGGGACAGGATCACGCCGCTATTTCCCCTGGCTCCCATCAGGGAGCCCCTTGCTATCGCTTGGGATATGGCTGCTGCACTCCCATCGGGGCAAGTAGCAGCCTCTTCCATCGCAGCCTGCATGGTCAAAAGCATATTGGTGCCGGTATCACCATCGGGCACAGGGAAGACGTTGAGAATGTTGATGGACTGAGCGCTGCGATCCAGCCAGCGGGTGGCGGCGCTGAACATCCCTCTCAGCTCATGTCCGTCATATGAGGTTATCTCGTCCACACCAGGCCCCCCCAATTCGCTGGCCTCTCTATATCCAAGGTCGGTGTTGCCAAACCCGACTAATCGAAAATCGTCTTGCAAGGCCCTTTCGGTTATGTTATCCTTAAGGTCGGATTCTACAAGAAAAAGATGCTCTAGTCAAAGGAGAAGGACGTTGAAGTGCGAGTTGTGTGGGAAGGGGCCACAGTTTGGAAACAATGTATCCCACTCCAAGCGTCATACTAAGCGGCAATGGTTGCCTAACCTCCAGACGACCACAGTTGTGATAGATGGCAAGAAGAAGCGTATGAACATCTGCACCAGGTGTTTGCGAACTCAGAACAAGGTTGTTGGCTAGTCTATCCCTCATTATCCTGTTTCGAGCCCTTGAAGACTCTCCCTGATCCTTGTGATCGCTTGAGAAATGCTTCCCTTCTCGTTGAAGATCGCAGCACCGGCTACGAGCACCCGTGCCCCCGCTCGAGCTACGCGGGGCGCTATCTCTGCGGTAATCCCCCCGTCCACCTCAAGCTCTGCAGGTAATCCCAGTTCGTCAAGCCGGCGCCTGAGGCGTTCGATTTTTCCGATCGTGCCCTCGATGAACTGCTGCCCTCCGAAGCCGGGATTAACCGACATCAGCAGCACTAGGTCGAGGATGGGCAGGACCTCTTCGGCCTCAGTCAGGGGAGTGCTTGGATTGAGCGATACCCCCGCCTTGATCCCTAGCTCTTTTATCGATTCCACTACCCTGTGCAAGTGATGGCATACCTCAACGTGTACGGTGATAATGTCCGCGCCCGCTTGGGCGAACTGCTGTATGTACTTCTCTGGCGACTCGATCATCAGGTGGACGTCGAGGGGGAGTGAGGTGTGGGGGCGTATAGCAGCTACCACCAGTGGGCCGATAGTGATGTTGGGAACGAAGTGCCCGTCCATAACATCTATATGGATATAATCGGCGCCTGCTCTGGTTGCTTCGGCGACCTGCTCCCCGACGCGGCCGAAGTCGGCGGAAAGAATAGACGGGGCAAGCTTAATCCTGTGTTCCATGGAGCATCCTTCTCGCTGCCGCCAGCGCCTTTTCTACTGCCTCGGGGGCGGTTCCACCAGAGGTATTGCGCGTCGCTAGAGATGATTCCACCGTGATTGACTTCACGTCATTCTCAAAATCGGGGTAGAACTTCCGGTATTCGCTTAGCTCGATCTCAAGCAGGGTTTTTTGATTGTCGATGGCGTAGCGCACTAAATTGCCCACGATGGCGTGGGCCTGGCGAAATGGGACACCCTTTTTCACCAGGTAATCGGCTATATCTGTGGCCAGGGTATAGTTCTCCTCCGCAGCGCGGCTGATGTGGTCGGACCTTATGTGCAAGCTGGCTATCATCGGAGCAAAGACCTCAAGCGTGGACAGTAGCGTGTCCACGGAATCAAAAAGGCCCTCTTTATCCTCCTGGAGGTCGCGATTGTAGGACAGGGGCAATGCTTTCATGGTGGTCAGCGCTGCTATCAGATGGCCGTAGACGCGGCCTGTCTTGGCTCGCGCCAGCTCTGCCACATCCGGGTTTTTCTTCTGGGGCATGATGCTGGAGCCGGTAGCGAAAGCATCGTCGATCTCGATAAATCCGAACTCTGCTGTTGACCACAGGATGATCTCCTCAGCAAGGCGTGAGATATGCATCATGGTCAGGCTAGCCGCCGACAGGTACTCGATGACGAAATCGCGGTCGGAGACGGCGTCCATGCTGTTGGCGCTCACCTTGCTGAAGCCCAGTTCTTTTGCCAGGAAGTCACGGTCGATAGGGTAGGGCACCCCGGCCAGAGCACCGCTGCCCAGAGGCAGGACGTCGGTTCTCTCAAAACACTGCTGGAAACGTTCGGTGTCGCGCTGAAACATCTGGAAGTAGGCGAGCAGGTGGTGAGCAAATAGCACCGGCTGTGCCCTCTGGAGGTGGGTGTAGCCAGGCATAACCAGTCTCTTGTTGTCTTTGGCTAGGTCGAGGAGGGCTTGCTGAAGCGCCTTGATCCGGGCCATAGTCTCCGAGACCGCCTCCTTAGTGAACAACCTCATGTCGAGGGCGATCTGGTCGTTTCGGGAACGGGCGGTGTGGAGCTTGGCACCGGCATCGCCGATCTTCTCGATGAGGCGGGCCTCGATGTTCATATGGATGTCTTCTAGTTCCTCTTTGAACTCGAACCTGCCCTGTTCGATCTCCTCCCGGATGGAAACGAGCCCCATAGTGATTAGCTCGGCGTTCTTGTCGGAGATTATGCCCTGCCTGGCCATCATCCGGGCATGGGCAATGGAGCCGGCGATGTCCTGCCTGTACAGGCGCCGGTCGAAGGGTACCGACACAGTATATCCCTTCACCCGGTCATCCATCTCTTTCCCGAAGCGGCCGCGCAGGGTCATTTGTGAATCCTTTTACCTTTCGGTACTTTCAGTTGAGCTTGCCCGAAAACCTCACCCATGTAGCGTTGTGACTCCTGTCACAACGAAGAATCCGTTGCCACAGGAGTGGCAACGCTACATTATTATTCTCCTTCCTCTACCCCCTGCACCTGTGCCTGGGTCTTCACCGGCAGACCGTAGATCTGGATGAAGCCCTCAGCGGCGCTCTGATCGAACTGGTCTTCCTCGTCGTAGGTAGCGAGGCTGTAGCTGTACAACGACTTGGGCGATTTGCGCCCGACCACTGCCGATTTACCCTTGAGCAGCTTAACCCTGACCGTCCCGCTGGCGTGGCGCTGTGTGCTCTGGACGTAGGCGGCGAGGTCCTGGCGCAGCGCCGAAAACCAGAGTCCGTTGTAGATCAGGTCGGCATATTCCTGGGCCACTTTCTGCTTGAAGCGAAGCTGGTCTCGGGACAGTGTCATCTGCTCGAGGGCCAGGTGCGCTGAGAGCAACACTGTCGCTGCCGGGGCCTCGTATATCTCTCTTGACTTGATTCCCACCAGGCGGTTCTCCAGGTGATCGATCCTGCCCACGCCGTGCTCCCCGGCGAGGCTGTTTAGCTTCTCCACCAGGGCAGCACCGCTAAGCCCTTGCCCGTCAAGGCTGGTGGGAATGCCTCGCTCAAACCCGATCTCGATATAGCTAGGCTCATCGGGGGCATCAGTCGGCGACTTGGTCCAGGTGAAAATGTCTTCAGGGGGCTCGACCCAGGGGTCCTCCAGCACGCCACACTCGATGCTCTTGCCCCAGAGGTTCTCATCTATAGAATAGGGGCTGGCCACTGTCACCGGCACCGGGATTTCGTGCTGTTTGGCGTACTCGATCGTCTCTTCTCTGGTCATACCCCATTCCCGCGCGGGCGCAATCACCTTGAGCTGGGGGGCAAGAGCGGCAGTGCTTACATCAAACCTGACCTGGTCGTTACCCTTGCCGGTGCAGCCGTGAGCCACTGCTGTTGCTCCTTCCTGAAGAGCCGTTTCCACCATAAGCTTGGCTATAAGCGGGCGGGCGAGGGCGGTGGCCAGAGTATATTGCCCTTCATATATTGCGTCCGCCTGTAAGGCGGGAAAAACGTACTCGTTGATGAAAACATCCTTGGCATCGACTACCGCGGCTTTGATCGCCCCCACCTTGAGGGCCTTCTGCCGGATTGACTCGTAGTCGCGTTCCATGCCCAGGTCTATGCTCAGGGCGATGACGTCCATATCGTACTTCTCGGCGATCCACTTGATCGCTGCCGAGGTGTCAAGCCCGCCACTATAAGCTAGTACTACCTTGTCCTTCAATTACCTTCCTCCGAGATTGTTTGCTGATTCCTTCCAACCACCTATGATTCTCAGACCGGCTCCTGGGTTGCCTCCTGCTACCTTTCTTCGCTCACCTCTGCCAATACCGGCTCCAAAACCGCTATCGCTTCATCGACGTCATTCTCAGTAATGTTAAGCGGTGGAATGAAGCGAACAGCGTTGGGTTTCACCGCGTTAAGCAGGAGCCCGCGCTCCAGACAAGCCTTCACCACTTTATCTGAGAGGTCACGGTCGAACTGAAGGGCTACCAAGAGCCCGCGACCCCTGAGGTCTGTTATGTAGTCGAACTTGGATTTGAGCTTCTCTAGCTCGGACATCATGTAGGCACCAGTCTGTTTGACTTTCCCTGGTATATCATCATCGATGATAAACTTCAAGGTGGCATAGCCCGCGGCACAAGCCAGGGGATTGCCTCCGAAGGTAGAGCCGTGCTCCCCCGGCGCGAAGACAGACGCCTTCTCCTTGGCCAGGAAAGCCCCGATGGGGACTCCACCGCCGAGCCCTTTGCCCAGGGTGATGATATCGGGTTCGATGCCGAACTGCTCGTAGCCAAAAAGGGTCCCGATGCGCCCTATCCCTGTCTGCACCTCGTCGAGGATGAGTAGGATGCCCTTCTGGTCGCACCAGGTTCGCACCCCCTTGAGGTAATCGTCGCCAGGGATATTGACGCCGCCCTCGCCCTGGATTGGCTCCAACATTACGGCGCAGGTTTCAGAGGTGGTTGCCTCTTTAATAGCGTTAACTTTATTATATTCTACGTTGACGAAGCCATCGGGAAGCGGGGTGTAAGGCTCCTGGTGCTTGGGCTGTCCTGTCGCGGCGACCATGGTCAATGTTCGCCCGTGAAAGGAGTTAAGCGTGGTGATCACCCTGTAGGCACCACTCAGGTGGAGCTTACCATACCGGCGAGCCAGCTTCACCGCGCCCTCGACAGCCTCGACCCCGCTGTTGCAGAAGAAGACCTTGTCGAGGCAGCTATTCTCCACCAGAAGCTGGGCGAGTTTTAGCTGAGGGATTGTGTAGAACTGGTTCGATGTCTGGATCAGGGTTCTCGCCTGCTCGCTGACGGCACCCACCACCACCGGATGGCAGTGCCCCAGGCTATTTACCGCCCATCCCGAAGTGAAGTCCAGATACTCCTTCCCTTGCTCATCCCAAACACGCGCGCCCTCGCCGCGGACCACGGTCAGCGGCATGCGCTTGAACGTGCGCATAAAATATTTCTCCTCTAATGCTTGCCAGTCAGCCATTGATTTAACCTAGCTTCCTTCTGATGTCAACTCCATCAGCCTCTGGATATCAGCCTGCAGGGCGTCCATCTCCTCGCCGTAAGCCGTCCAGTCGCCTGCTCCGGCAAACTCCTGCATTCTATCCAGGTGGTCCTGGATGGATTGCACCAGTTCTGCAATGTCGCCGGGAGGTGCGGGTGTTGGCGATGGCCCAGGTGTTGGAGTTGGAGTGGGTATTGGTGTAGGGCCGGGTGCTGGGGTTGGCGTGGGTGTTGGCGTTGGCCCGGTGCCGAAGATCGCGGCCAGAGCCTCGCCGAGTGTCTGCTCCATAGCTATGCGGTCGCCGGTGGCAACTATCACCCGCTTTAGCTCGGGCACCCCTCCTGCTGCTCCCTGCAGGAATATCGGCTCCACGTAGAGGAATGAGTCCTCGATGGGGATCATTAGTAGATTTCCGCGGATCACTGTGGAGCCGCCGCGCCCCCAAAGGGCGAACTGCTCTGTGATGACGGTGTCCTGCTCAATGCGGTTCTCCACTTGCATAGGCCCGTAGATCAGTTTGTCTTTGGGCAGGTAGTATGCCAGCAGTGTTCCGTAGTTGTCGCCGTCTGAGCGCGCTGTCAGCCAGGCGATGGTGTTCTTCTTATTCTCCGGGGTGAAAGGCAGCATGAGAAGGAATTCCTCCTGCTCCACGTTGGGGAGGCGCATAATGATGTAGTAGGGCTCCATCCGCTGCGCGGTGCCCCGGTATATCTCTTCGGGTATCGCCCACAGATCCTCTTTTCCGTAGAATACCTTCACATCCTGCATGTGGTATCTTTGGTACATCTGCGCCTGTATCATGAACATGTCCTGGGGATAGCGCAAGTGTGCTCTGATGTCCTCGGGCATCTCCTCCGCTGATGTGAACAGGGCGGGGAAGATATTCTGATAGGTCTGGATTATCGGGTCTTCCGGTTCTACAACGTACAGGGTCACTGAGCCGTCATAGGCGTCAACGACTGCCTTGACGCTGTTGCGGATATAGTTGGTGCCGTCGGCAAGCGGCTCAGAGTAGGGGTATTTATCATTCCATGTGTAGGCATCCTGTATCCAGACGAGCCTGCCTTCCTCAGTAATCACCAGATAGGGGTCAGCGTCAATCCGGAGAAAGGGGACGATATGCTTTACGCGTTCCTGGATATTGCGGTAGTAGAGTACCCTGCTCTCAGAATTGATCTCGCCGCTTATGAGGATGTTTAAGTCGCCGAGCTGCCACGCATAGGCTGCCCTGCGGAAGAAGGAGGCCAGGGGTACTCCTGCCTCGCCGGCATATTCGGTGTAAATGTTCTGCGCGCCCATCGGGTAGTCGAATTCTTCGGTATTGGTGTTGACCACAACGTAGTCATTCGTCTTCTCCCCGTAGTAGATCTCAGGCCTTTCTATCTGAAGCCTTTCGAAATCGCTGACCGGGGGGATATCCTTAACGTACAAGATGGGTGCGCCCTCCTCGGTTACCTCGGTCACAGGGCTCAAGGCCACCCCGTAGCCGTGCGTATACACGAGGCGCTCGTTAACCCAGGTCTTAGCTTTGGGGTCCAGGTTCTCCTGGTAGAACTCTCGGGGCCCCAACATAACCTGACGGTATTGATCATCCATCGTATAGCGGTCGATATCTATGTCAAAGAAGTCGTAATAGGGACGCAGCGCTTGCTTCTGGTAGTAGGTATCCTTTAGAGGCCGGTTGTCCCAGAGCCTGATATTGCTTATCGTCGCTGGATTTGCGCTGATGTCCTCTAGGGTGAGTTCCTCCTCGGCTGGAAACTGCTGTTCTTCGATTCTGTCGAGGGCAAAAGCCTCCCTGGTGAAGTCGATATTGTACTCGATGTATTCCGTTTCTCTGGCCAGCTCGCTGGGATTGACCTGGAACCTCTGTACTGCTGCGGGGTAGATAGCACCGACTACGATTATGGCGACGATCCAGAGCCCGATGGCATAGACAGGTAACCGAATGCCGCGGCGAAAGATATTGCCGAGCACCGCAAGAGCGCATACGATAGCTACGGCCATGAGAATCCTCAGGGCGATTAATTGAGCATGGACGTCGGCATAGCCTGCCCCGAACACCACGCCCCGCTCCGAATAGACGAGTGCATACATGTCCAGAAAGTAGCGCCAGGCGTAGATTCCCAGTATTCCCGCAACCAGGATCGAAAGATGCGCTTTGGCCCCACGGCTGAAAGCGAAGCTAAGCCGGCGCAGGCTGTAGTTGAATGCATAGAAGGCAAGGGTCAGAATCAGGGTAATGATCAGGGCGCCCAGGAGCCATCCTTGAACGAATCTCTGGAATGGCAGCGAGAACATGTAGAAGCTGACGTCCTTGTCGAAGACGGGATCTGCGATGCCAAATGACTGGCTATCCTGGAACTTCAGCACCGTTTCCCAGTGCCCTTGAGCGACCGATCCAAATATGACACACAGCAGAATTGCCCCGAGAACTATGACCAGTATCGTGACCCTGCGTAGATTCTTCAGGCCTTCCGTGGGGAGAAAGGGAATGTCAGCCTTTGGGCCCAGTCGTCTCGCAAGAAGGATATTTCCTATGAACAGGGAGAGAAAAACAAATGCGGCAATGAAGAAAGTGGCGACCTTGGTAACCAGAATAGTGCTGTAGACGCTGCTGAACTCCAGGCTGGAGAACCAGAGCCACTCTGTCCAGATGCCCTTCAGCACATTGAAGATGATTATGAGAACTATCAGGATGGCGGGGATTATCAGCCACTTGGCTACCCTGGCCAAGCCGGGCGGGATATTCACTTGTATCTGGGATAGGTCCGGCCACTTGGGTTCCCCGTCCCCGTCCCCGCCCCCGTTACCTTTGTTATCTGGCTTATACCGGTGCATATCCCCCCCCTACTCAATAGTAGTCCCGTTGCCATTGCCCTCGACGGCAGCGAGTAGTGCTCCCTCGTTGCGTCCGTCGATGATCTGGGTCGAAGAGACACTGGATAAGGCGCGCAGACATCCCTCTACCTTGGGTATCATACCCCCTGTAATAACTCCGGAATCTATCAGTGACTTGGCTTCATCAGGGGATAAGCTCGGTATCAACTTCCCCTCGCTGTCCTGCACCCCGGGTACATCGGTGAGGAAGATGAGGTTGTCCGCCTTGAGCGCTAGCGCAATCTCGCTGGCGCTGATATCGCCATTGATATTGAGGAGCATGATGGGGTCATTGTCCTCATCAGACAGCTTAAGTCCCCCAGGAGCGATCACAGGCATGTATCCAGCGCTGAGGACAGTAATTACCGACTCAGGGTTGACCTTGACCACCTCGCCGACATAGCCTAACCCAGGCTTTTCAATCCTGGCTTGGATGAGCGCCCCATCGACGCCACTCAACCCGATAGCTTTGCCCTCCATCGAGTTGATAGCTGCCACGAGTTCCTTATTGACCAGGCCAGCAAGCACAGCGGTGACCACGCGCAGAGTCTCCTCATCCGTTACTCTCAAGCCACGAACGAAGTTCGTCGAAATCCCCATCTTCTCCAGCCACTCGGTCACCTTGTTGCCGCCGCCGTGAACTACCACTGGGAGAAAACCCCTTCTCTGAAGAGTTATCAAATCCCGAAGCGTGGTATCGTGGCTGCCCAGGGTCGATCCTCCGATCTTGACTACGATGGGCTTCCTCTCATTGTCAAAGAACTCCTGCCACAACTCTTCGAACTCCTGTTTTAATCTCGGTTGAACCCATTTCTCGAACTCAAGAGCAGCTTGCCGATCGTGTGCAACCTGCTCCGGTTGCTTCCCCAGATAGCTGGATAGAATAGCAATTTTCTCATGAAAAACCAAGTTTCCCATAGCCCGCATTGTTTCGGCAAAGTCTCTGCCTTGTCCCCAACAGATTAGACCAAGCCCCGTGGAAATCCAGCCCAGACTTAGGGCGATTAGGGCTAGCCCGATCTCCCGGCTTACCACCAGTTCAAAGCCGTACAAGAATCCGCTTGTCACGGCAAAGAAAAGGCCGGAGATAAAAAAGAACAGTCCGAGGCCGCGCAGCCTGGAAGTTGGCAGTTTTTCCTGCAAGGTCGGCTTCTTCGTCATCCTGAATCCTACGTCGTGTACTCGCTATTTATAGTAACATATTCCTCGGAGAGGTCACAGCCCCAGGCTGTGGCTGTCGCGTCACCGAGGTTGAGGCATATCCTGATCGGTACCTCAGCCTTGTCCAATACCGACTTCGCCTGCGCACGGTCGAAGGGATGAGGGCGACCCGCTTTCATCACGCAAAGGTTGTCGATGTAGAGGTCTGTTTTGGACTCCACCATCTCTGTCCCACTCCTCCCCATGGCGGCGATAATACGCCCCCAGTTGGGATCGGAGCCATGCACTGCTGCCTTTACCAGGGACGAACCTGAGACGACCCGGGCACCCTGGCGGGCGTCGCTAATCGTGAGTGCGCCTTCGACGGTGACCTCAATGAGCTTGGTCGCCCCCTCACCATCCCTGGCGATCGACTTAGCGAGGGAAAGGCAAGCCGTCTCCAGCGCTTCTTCGAACTCCGCCGCCCCCGGGCTGCCACTCTCGATCATCTCGTTTCCGGCGAGACCGTTAGCCAGTATTATTACCGAGTCGTTGGGGCTGGTATCGCCGTCTATGGTTATCATGTTAAATGAGATGTCTGCTGCCTTTCGCAACGCACCCTTGAGAAAACCGGGCTCGACGGCGGCATCGGTAGTCAGGAAGCAGAGGAAGGTTGCCAGGTCAGGATGGATCATACCCGACCCCTTGGCTATGCCACCAATAGCTATTTCGTCCTCCCTGTGGCCCAACACTACCTGAACTGCCGTTTCCTTGGGGAAGCGGTCGGTGGTAGTTATCGCTTTGGCCAGGTCGTGCCCGTTCTCTCTGGATACGATGATCTTTTCGATGCTACTTCGAATTAGCCCCATAGGCAGGGGGGTGCCGATGACGCCGGTGCTGGCGACCAGAACCTCCCGGGGTGGCAGCCCCAGTTTTTTGGCGGTTATGGCTGCTACTTCCTCAGCGTCGGCCAGTCCCTCCTCGCCGGTGCAGGCATTGGCGCACCCACTGTTGACCACGATGGCTTGAGCCTTGTTGTTCTCAAGATGTCGCTGACACAGGATCACCGGCGCTGCTTTAATCCTGTTTGTAGTGAAAACGCCGGCGGCAACGCAGGGTACCTCTGAGTACAATATGCCCAGGTCCAGTGCGTCTACGTCTGGTTTCTTGATGCCGGCGTATGTGACGCCAGCGAGAAACCCTCGTGGAGTGGTGATTGTTCCTTGGGAAACTAATTTCGAGCTAGAAGTCATTGTATCTAACCTAGTGCGATACTGGTAGAACGGTACGACATGATAAGTCTATTATATGATGGTTGTCAAAAGCAACGTTCAAGGAGCGGGGTTGGTGTATAGCATCGAGGAAGGAGAGCAAACTGTTTGTTAGGCTCCAGCCCACTGGCGACCGCCTGGTAGTTGAAGTTGACCTCAACCCCTCTCATCTCACCATCTCTGCTGAAGTACGGCTAATCAGGAATGTTGCTCTTTGAACGCCTGTATGGCTCGGCTGACGAGCTCGGAACGCTCCGGTTTCTTGCATGTTCGCCTGAACTCGTTGCTCTGCATTTCATCGATCGCCAGTACATCCTCGGGGTTCAGGTAGAATGTGGCTTTGATACGGTTCTGTTTTGAGATTCGTTGCTCAGGGCGCTTCCCCTCCTCCGCTGATTGCTCAAGTTCAGGAATGCCTTTATCGGTTTTCCTGAAGATGCTGCCCCGTGTACCGAGCGTTCTCTCTTTAGACTCCATCGGCGATCTCCTTGGCCAGTTTTCGATAGGCTTCTGCCCCCTGGATGTCGGGCGCGTGCTCGAAGATGGTTTTGCCAGCGGCGGTAGCTTCCTTGAAGCGCACGCTCTCGTTCACCGCTGGTTCGAACACTTTAACGCGACCCGTGAGCTCTGTCTTGGTGCGCTCCAGCACCTCGCGGGCGTGGATTGTGCGGTTAAGGCGGGTGGGGAGAATACCCAGGATACGCAGGGAGGGATTGAGTTCAGCCCTCATGTCTTCGATTACCTCCAGCAGCAGGCTGACGCCCAGCATGGCGTAGAATTCGCAAACCATGGGTATGAGAACCGACTGAGCAGCGGACAGAGCATTCACTGCGAGAAGGCTCAGACTGGGCGGGCAGTCAATGATGATTGCGTCGTAGTCATTTCCAGCCGCTGCCAGGGCGTTCTTGAGTTTGTCCTCGCGGCGATGTCTGGTGAAGAGCGAGGCCTCTATGTAGGATAGCCTTAAGTTACTGGGAGCCAGGTCCAGATTGGGACGGACATTCACTATGATCTCCGGCAGCGAGAGCTTGCCGTCCAGTACAAGGGAGAGCTCCTTTTCCAGAGCGCCTGCGGCGATACCGAAGCCCTCGGCCACGTGGCCCTGAGGGTCTGCGTCTACCAGGAGAACACGTTTGCCGAGCTCGGCTATCGCTGCGCCGAGATTGATAGTGGTCGTTGTCTTGGCCGAGCCGCCCTTCTGGTTGGAAATAGCCACCGTGAACATGCTTAGCCCCAGCACATAATATATGATACTAACATGGCTGTCAAGACATCCAGATACTCAGGCACCTGGATGTTTGAATGTCTGGATGTCTGGCGAGGGGTGGCCTGAGTTTGCCGTTATATTGGCTACTCTGGTGGTGGTTGTGTGGGTGAGGAAGCGGCGTGGCAGGGGATCACCGCATCCCTAGGCTGGGGTCATCGGTCTGCCGGCGCTAATGTAAGGTGACCGGGCAGTACATGGGCGGCTGTATCAGGCCCAACTCCAGACCCGATGCTGGTCTTTCAGATCATAATTCAAAAGCCCGCTATCGACCCATTGTTTGACGTTCTCACTTATTTTGTCATGGGTGTAGGGCACGATTTTCTCAAGCCTGCTTGCCAGATCTTCCACCGCATCTCCTTTAATCTCCAACTCCCCCAAGTTCTCAATCACATCGCTCTGAAGGAGAGTCCATGCCAGCGGGATGCTTGCTTTCGATTTCGTGGCTTCTATATAGTCCGATTTACTTTCTCTCTCCAGGTCTGTCAGGTAGAGTTCGAGCCCCTGGTTGTACCGGCTGAGGGCCCCGGCTATCTCCTCCGGGCCAGCGCCTTCTGTCCGCGTTACTGCCGTGTTGGCGTCATACTTTGACCAGTCACTCGTCAGTATTTCAATCCCATACTCATCCGCTTTCTCGCGCACCTCGGTCCCGGGGAAAGGCGACAGCACGTTGAAGCCCCAGGTGGTGTCGAGCTCTAGGGCGAACTTCACAGTTTCATTTAATGTCTCCTCGGTCTCGCCGGGGAGCCCGATAATGAAAGATGCCATGATCTTGATGCCAGCCTCTTTCCCCAGCCTGACACCCTCTTTGATTTTCTCCAAAGTGATCTTCTTCTTTACTGTATCCAGTATCTGCTGATTCCCACTTTCAACCCCATAGAGCATCCAGGTACATCCCGCTTCTTTCATCCTGCGCAGCAGCTCCGGATTCACCGTGTCAACCCTGGAGAAGACGCTCCAGTTGAATTTCAAGCCCCTGGCGATTATTTCATCGCAGAGGGCATGGACATGCTTGTGGTTGAGAGTGAGTAGATCATCCTCAAAATTCACTTCCTTAAAGCCGTAAGCCAAAACTTGCTCT
>DAOUTY010000078.1 GCA_030668425.1 Chloroflexota bacterium | reverse complement strand
ACGAATGTATCTGTCATTGCGAGCCCTTCGCCCGGTGTCATTCTGAGCGCAACGAAGAATCCCTCGAAGCTCAGGACAGGCTCCGCGAAGCAATCGCACCATACTACACAATACCGGCAAGATTGCTTCGGCACCCTTCGACTGGCTCAGGGCTCCTCGCAATGACAGCTGAGACAGTTGCTATAATAGTATGAGCCCGGGGTTGCCAATATCCTCTTGCCTACAGCTCTATCTCCTTCAAGTTTGGGGCCATAATGAGCTTAGGCTCGGTGAGCGCTTGCACCTCTTCCACTGTCCAGCCGGGGGCAACCTCCTTTAGCAGAAGCCCTTCGGGTATGACCTCGATCACAGCCAGGTCGGTAATGATTATGTCCACGCACTTTCTGGCCGTAAGCGGGTAGGAGCACTTCTTCACTATCTTTGGCTTTCCCTCCCTGGTAGTATGCTCCATGGTGATGATCACCCTTTTCGCACCCACAGCCAGGTCCATGCCACCACCTATGGTGCCGCCGAGAGCGTCACCGCTGACGTTCCAATTTGCCAGATCCCCCTTCTGCGAAACCTGGAGTCCACCGAGGATGGTTATGAGGCGGCCGCCTCTTATCATGGCGAAAGAAGTGATGAGGTCGAACAGGGCCATGCCAGGCTCCGGCGTCCAAAACCTGCCGCCGGCGTCGACATAGTGAAACTCCGCCTTCTCTATCTCGTCCTCCATTACCAGAGGGCCGTAGCCCAGAGCGCCGTTCTCTGATTGAAAGATAACACCCTCTGGTATATAGAGGGCACAGAGATTCGGTATCCCGAGTCCGAGGTTGACATAGTCGCCGTCCTTCAGCTCCTTTGCCGCTCTCATTGCTATAATATCCCTGTCAAGTCTCTGCTTCGTTTTACTTGCCCCCACGTTGTCAGCGCTTTCATCGGCGCATATCTGTCTGAACAACATCTTGCGTGCCATCCCGATGCCGCCCAGCCGGGATAGCAGTTCCTTTTTTTTCTGACGCGTGCCCAGTCCGTCTTCGGGGATCTCCACGATACGATCGACAAATGCTCCAGGGGTCACCACTTGCTCGGAGTCGATCTCGCCTACCTCCACTATCTCGTCTACCTCGGCGATAGTGACTTTGGCCGCCATCGCCATTACCGGCTGGTCTGCCCTATAGGTCCCCTTATAGACCAGATTACCAAGCTTATCCGCCTTGTAGCCTCTGATGAATGCGTAATCAGGTCTTATCGGCTCTTCGAAGATGTATTCCTTGCCATTGATAACCCTTCTCTCTTTCTCCTCCGCTAGAATCGTGCCCACGCCAACGGGGTTTAAGAAACCGCCGAGGCCGGCGGCGCCAGCGTACAGTCTTGAAGCCAGCGTACCGTGGGTCGAGAGCTCTACCTCTAGCCCGTTTTCCACGTATTCCTTGACAAAAGCTCCGGCACCCAGTTGCTGGAATCCTACTACGGCTGCTATCAGTTTCTTCATTTGCGGAAGAAGCACCGTGGGCATTGTAACCTCGTCCTCACTGCCGATGGGCAAGGGGATGAAGTTGTGGGTCATAATAGTGAGATCTCTTACTCCCTTCCTTTTGACGGCAGCAATGAGGTTCTGAGGGGTGGCAGAGATCCCCCAGCATTCCATAGCGATCAGAGCCCCGTCAGGGATATCCGCGACCGCCTCATTGAAACTAGTAACTACTTTGTTTAGCATCTGTGGCTCCTGCTTGGCGAAGCCTTAGCTAGCTGGAGAAAGCGCGGCGGCCTTCCCAGTACTCCTCTCTTTCAACAACCGTCGCCGCTCCCGCGCCCCAGGCCCCGCATATGGCCGCTAGGCCGTATCTGGCTCTTCTACGATTCATCTCATAGGCTAAAGTACCAAGCACACGCATGCCACTCGCTCCGGTGGGATGGCCGATGCAACAGGCACCGCCATTGACATTCACCTTCTCTGGGTCTATCCCCATCTCCTTTATTTGCAGCAACGGCAGCACGGTGAAAGCCTCGTTTATCTCTACGAGATCTATATCGTCAATGGATAGCCCTGCTCTTTCCAGAGCCTTTCTGGACGCCACGGCAGCACCGTAGCCCATGATCTCAGGGGCAACTCCCACCCACGCCATACTCCTTATGGTGACCATTGGCACCAAACTCAACCCCTCCGCCTTCTCCTTTGACATCAACACTGCCACTGCGGCTCCATCGTTCTCATCGGAAGCGCTGGCGGCGCAGATCGTTCCGTCAGGTTTATAGAGAGGTGTGAGACTGCGTATCTTCTCGATGGTGGAATCAGGCCTTACCCCCTGGTCATAGTCAACAAGCTTTACCGTGCCATCCGGCAGCTTGCCCTCTACCGGGATTATCTCGTGTTTGAATTTACCCTCTCTCTGGGCTGCCGCAGCCCTCAGGTTGCCCCTCAGGGCCCACTGGTCCTGCTCCTCCCTGGAGATATGGTACATCGCTGCCAGCCTCTCAGCGATGAGTCCCATACTCACCACGGCATTGAGATCGACTTTATCAAATATCTTTACATTGGGCAGCCCGCGTGAACTACCTATTTCCTCCGCCAGCGCAACGAGATCGGTATCCTCGGTGATCAGAGGAGCGGGAAAGTGGGAGTGGCTCTCTATCCCGCCAGCAATGTAAATGTCTCCCAGATCCAGTTGAATGGCCATACTAGCGATGTGCGCACTCGTCATACTGGAGCAGCATGCTCTATCGATACTCAGCGCAGCGACCTCGACAGGACAGGTCATCAGGCCAATGCCTCTGCCGGGACTTGATTGCTCGCCACCCTGGTATACCGCGCCCATGATGACCTCGTCGATTGTGGCTGGATCTATTCCGGTTCGCTTTATCAACGCTTCAACCACGATAACGGCAAGGTCGTCGGCCCGTTTGTCTGCAAAGAAGCCTGGCTTCTTTCTACTCGCCACGCCGAAAGGCGTTCGCGCGTAATCGACGATTACCGCTTCTCTTATTTCAGCCATGTCTCTCCCGCACGTTTGGAGTGCTTTACCACCGGACGTGTTAGTGGGTTCGGAAGTGCTGCACCCACCCAACAAATGTTGTTCATCCTCTCCTAACCTCTCCCTTAGTAGTAGGGATTCTCTTGCCCTCCCTCTCCTGGGGGGAGTTGGAGGGAGGGAAAATCCACCTTCATCCTTCGAAACTCAGGACGGGCACTAGCCTCCAGTCATCGCCTGCATGCCTTTTCTAAAGGTCTGGAAGTTCATTTCAAGGTCCTTCGGCGCAAGTATCTCTCTCATCGCCTCCTCGAAGGATTCGATAGGAATGGGCAGCAGCCCTGATGCGGCCAGGGCACCTATCATGAGCACATTAGTGCCTACTAGGGCCTCGCCGTCCTCGCTTACGTCAACAACCTGTACCCTGTCTGCCAGCTCTTCAAGATTCCCGAGAATCTCTTCAATCGGAGGGTATTTAGCCTGCCCCGAGAGTACCCAAATAGGATAGATAGGTCTGGGGCTGACGATAACCCTGGTCTTAGGGTTACCGAACTCTGCCATAACGCGTAAGGCTTCCACTGGTTCGAGTCCAACTACGATGTCCGCCTGGCCCTCAGATATCAGGGGGCTGCACTGTGCCTGGGAGGAGAAACGAACGTGACTCATCACTGCCCCCCCTCTCTGGGAAGCGCCGTAGGTCTCGCCAACGGTAACGTAAAGTTCTTCCTTAATGCCGGCTGAAGCTACTATATGGGAGGCCAAGACATTTCCCTGGCCACCGACGCCGGTTATGATAAGGTTCAGCGGGTCTTTCTCCAGAGTCATTGCTTATCCCCCTTCGACGACGATTGCCCCTCTTGGGCAGAGCGTAGCGCAAACTCCGCAACCGGTGCACACGACCTCATCGATCTTCGCCTTCTGGGCCTCCTGGTCCCAGATTATGCCGGGACAGTTGAAGACCCTGCTGCAGAAGCGGGCGCAGCCGCAGTCATCGCCTATGCATTTCTCAGGTTCGACGAAGACCCTTTTCCTTCCCTTCTCCTTGGACTCGACCAGGTAGCATTTCCTGCGGAAGACCATCACCTTGACGCCGTCCTCCTGAAGCATGTCGTAGAGGTCCTCTATGGCCTGGTCTACCTCGAAGGGGTCTCTCACCTTGACCTCCACTCCGATAGCCTTGCAGACCTCCTCGATCTCAACCACTGGCGCTGGCCTGCCCAGGGCATCGTACCCTGAACTGGGATGGGGCTGAAAGCCTGTCATCGCCGTTCCCCCGTTGTCCAGAATCACCATCAGAAGATTGCTGTTGTTGAACCGGGCATTGATGAGCCCCGGTATGGCGGCGTGAAAGAAGGTGGAGTCTCCGCATACAGAGATCACCGGTTGGTTAAAGCCGAACTGGCCTAGCTGGCCGAACCCGGTAGCCAGCCCTGTCCCTGCCCCCATACAGTGAAGGGTCTTTAATTGCCAGAATCCCGCCGGGCCTGCCCCCAGGCTGTAGCAGCCTATGTCGCCGGTGACAAATCCGTCCCGTCCATCCAACTTCAGTGCGGCTTTTATAGCCCACAGGGACGCTCGATGGGGACAGCCGGGGCAGACGGTGGGCATCCTTGGGGGCAAGATGGGTAGCGCCAGGTCGCTTGCCCTCTGAGCGTATACTTCATCCCTGGTTCGGTATTCCAGCCCTTTTATACTGGCCAGGGCCCTGGCTACCTTATCCTGGTTTATGTCCCCGAACCCTGGAAGATGTCCTGACTTGGCACCATAGACTTCGATAGGCCCCAGGGTCTTGGCCTGCTCTGACAGGATAACCTTTATATTTTGTTCCAGGAAGGGGTCTACCTCCTCGACGATAAGTATCTCAGTGGCCTGTCTTAAGTGGTCAATGATGAATCTCTCAGGCAGAGGCCAGGTGGTACCGATTTTAAGAATTCCCACCTCTTCACCAAGTCCTAGCGCTGCAACCGCTTCTCGTGAGTAGAACCAGCCGCTGCCGCTGGTGACTATAATGAACTTTGCATCCTCCGGGCCGACGTACCAGTTGAACTCTGACTCCTCAAACGCTTCTCGGGCCTGTTCCAGTTTCTGATGCAGGGCGGAGTGCTGTATCGCAACGAACGCACCTGCAATATAGGCTCCTTCAAAGCGGGCTACTGGCCTCCCCTCAGGGATCTCGCCGAGCTTAACGTTGCCCCTGCTGTGGGATAACCTGGTTACGCTTCGTATCATGCAGGGCAGGCCGAGCTTCTCCGATAACTCAAAGGCCCACTTTGTTATATCCTTAGCCTCTTGAAAGGTTGCTGGCTCCAGTAGGGGGAGATCGGCAAACTTGGCGAAGTTCCGGCTATCCTGTTCGTTTGAGCTGGATATCGCTGATGGGTCGTCGGCAGCCACTATGACAAGGCCGCCCTTGGTGCCACTTAGGCTGATCGTCATTAAGAAGTCTGAGCATACGTTGACCCCGTTCTGCTTCATGGCCACTATGGCCCTCAGCCCGGCGAGTGAAGCAGCGGCCGCTGCCTCCAGTGCCACTATCTCGTTGGTAGACCATTCGGCATACAAACCAAAATGCTCTGCCACACGGGCCAGGGATTCCGCAATCTCCGTGGAAGGAGTGCCCGGATAGGCGGCACAGAAATTGACTCCAGCTTCGATGGCTCCTCGGGCGATGGCTTCATTGCCCATCATGAGTACGCTTTTACCTGGCTGATCTACAGTCAGTGTTGACATCTCGAACTCCTAAAGGAACTTTCTGCTTTCCCCGTCGCTTAGGCGCAAGTACAGGAGGTTCTTCTCATCGCCGGTCCGCTTCACTATTTCACTTATGGCCCTTCTCTTCTTGTTTAAAGATGCCTCTCGTAGATGGTCCAGTCTTGATTCCTCCAGGGGCCTGCTTTCAATTACTTCGTCTTGCTTTGCCTTATCGATGAGCCTTTTTGCCTCAGGCGTCCTGACTATCAGAGTATTCCAGTCGTCTATTCCCTCGACCATTCCCACTGAGATGTCGGCTAACTCGGAGGTCATGTCGTAGCAAATGTTGCACGTTGGCTTGATGGACCCTCGTATCTCATCAAGGGGGAATTCCATAGTGCCCTCTTTGGTGTGTACCACCAGTATGTTGGCTGGGGGAGGGGGAATATCGATTCGCTTGATTGATGAAGGGTCGACCTTACCTTTGAGGAATTCGTTGAAGCCCTTATAGGATAATGCCCAGGTGCAGAAAAGCCCGATAACGAGCTTTACTCCCTTTGCTCCTGTTTCGTGTTTTGAGGCCTGCATCTTCCTGAGAGCCATGACCTGGCATGGGATACCCACCACGCCAATGGCACCCCTCGGCTGCTTAGTGGCCTTGTTCAGCTCTGCCAGGGTGGCGGATGTGATGTAACTCGATCCGGCACACCCCAGTACCTGAGAGCTTTGCTCCGCCATCACCGATGTGGGCATGAGACTTCCATCGAAGGGCCTGGTGAGTACAGCGGCGTCTATTTCTCCCTGGTTCATGGCGTATGTTACAAGGGCGGAAACAACCCCGCCGTACTGAGCGCGAGAGCGGGTCTCGCTATCCCTTGCCTGTGCCATCTCGATGGAGATATATGACCCCAGAGAGGAATCGGGGCTCTCCTCGCCAAATATCCTTCGCTCCAGCGCAGCAATATCGGTGGGCGTTCGAGGACAGAAATCATAGCATTGCCCTTCTGATATGCCACAGGGCTCGATTATCGCAACCCTGTCCTTGACCACCTTGATATAGGGACAGATGCCCACACAGGCACCACAACTGGCGCATAGCCCCTCGTTGAGAACCTCTTTCTCCAGGTCCACGGGACCTTTACCTGCTTCCATCGACAACCCCCTTGGGCCTCAATTCATATCGTGTAGTATGAGCCTCAGTCTGATGCCGTTTGTCCTATTGGGACTCCTCGCAATGACATACGAGTGCCTCCGTTACAGTTCGATATCCTTCAAGTCCGGGGCTATGATAAGCCTGGGCTCGGTGAGTGATTGCACCTCCTCCGCAGTCCACCCCGGGGCAACCTCCCTTAATAAAAGCCCTTCCGGTGTAACCTCGATTACAGCGAGGTCGGTTATGATCAGGTCTACGCATTCCCTGGCGGTGAGGAGGTAGGTGCACTCCTTGACTATCTTGGGCATTCCCTCCTTGGTGGTATGCTCCATGGTGATTATAACCCGTTTGGCTCCCACGGCAAGGTCCATACCGCCGCCTATGGTGCCGGTGAGGGCGTCGCCGGTGGCGTTCCAGTTCGCCAAGTCTCCCTTCTCCGAGACCTGGAGCCCTCCGAGAATGGTTACCAGGCGCCCGCCCCTTATCATGGCGAAGGAAGTGACGACATCGAAAATAGCCATGCCAGGCACCGGGGTGACGAACCTTGCCCCGGCGTCGACATAGTGGAACTCGGCCTTCTCCACCTCGGCCTCAAGCACCAGGGGGCCGTAGCCCAGAGCGCCGTTCTCCGACTGGAAGATGACGCCCTCGGGTATATAGAGGGCACAGAGATTCGGTATGCCGATTCCGAGGTTGGCGTAGTCGCCGTTCTTCAGTTCCTTCGCCGCTCTCATCGCTATGGTGTCCCTGTCTAGCCTCTGCTTTATTCCCTT